>NZ_JANSIB010000086.1:6827-13325 GCF_047461895.1 Synechococcus sp. R55.8
AGAGGGGGAACTGTCGAGAACGGCTAGCGGGATCCCAGGCGGGAGCGGCTGTTCGCGTCAGCGGTGCGGAGCACTCCGCAGGGGGAAGCCCACGACCAAGATCAAGGTAACCAGAATGATCAAGGTGGAGAGGGCATTGATTTCCGGGGTAACTCCTCGTCGCGCCGTGCTGTAAATCAAAATCGGCAGGGTCTGGCTTTCGGGGCCACTGGTAAAAAAGGAGATGACAAAATCATCTATCGAAAGGGTAAAAGCCAGCAAAGCGGCAGCTTGGATCCCTGGCATGGCCAAGGGCAAGGTGACATAGCGTAGCTTTTGCCAGGTGTTGGCATAGAGGTCATAGGCTGCTTCTTCCAGGGCGGGATCCAAAAGTTGGAGACGGCTGCGCACCACAATAGCCACAAAAGCAATCTGAAACGTAATGTGGGCCAAGATCATCGTCCCCAAGCCCAGCTCAAAGAGGCCCGTGTAAAAGCGCACAAACTGGTAGAACAGCAGCAGCGCGATGGCCATCACAATATCGGGGACGATCACCGGCAACAGCATCAGCCCCTGCAGGATCTTTTTACCGGGGAAGCGATAGCGATACAGCCCATAGCCCAGCAGGGATCCCAGCAGCGTGCTGACCAGCGTGCTGACCAACGCCAGGACGAGGGTATTTTGCGTGGCCTGCCAGACCAGGGCATTCTGAAAGAGAGCCAAGTACCAATCGAAGGTAAAGCCCGTCCATACCAGCCCAAAGCGGGCGCGGTTAAAGGAATAGACCGCAATAAGCAGAATTGGCAGGTAGAGAAAGCCATAGATGGCATAGCTGACTCCCCGCAGCCAGGTGGGTATCCTTGCCAACATTCGGCCAACATTCGTGTGTGGTATCTCAGTTGTCTCTATCCCACTGTAGAGCAGACCGCCAAAATTGCAGCAACTCCCTAGGCTTTATACACCCGCCTACAACCCTGTCCATCACGCTAAAGTCCGTTATCAATGGGATATCAATGTGAGGTTATCTGTGGCTGGATTTGTTGAATTGATGATGGGATCCCTGAAGCTGTAAAGACGGCAATCAAAGAACGTGAGCCAAACGAAATGTTTTGCTGTTCGCGTTAGGGGGACGGAGTCCTTGCCTTATTCGGGCAACCCGATACCTGTGACTGGGAAATTGGCAGCACAGGCATTCCCCAACGCCGGCAGTGGGCACTTCCGCGAGGATTGCTAAACTTAGGCTCGGAGTGGTGTGAAAAAGCTGCAACCCATGCCCAAAAGCAGTTCTGGTCGTCTTCGAGAAAAACAAAATCCAGAGGAACCGCACGCGAAAACCAAGGGTATGTCTCGGCCTGTCGGTCGCGTCAGCGGGACGGAGTCCAAACCGTTGCGGTGGGGCAATACAGCCTACTGGGAGGCGGTTGGGTTGATGTTGCTAGGGATCCTGCTGATCGTTTATCGCTGGCGGGGCACCCTGCTGATGTTGATCAATCCCGGCTATGTGAATGTGGCGTTGTTGGCCGGGCTATGTCTGTTGGGCTTGGGGATTGGCCGTTGGCGAGGAGCCAAAGTCCCTTCTTCTGAAGTCCATGCCTCGCTACTGGGGCCGCGGCTGGGCGCAGGACTGTTGATCCTGACAGCACTGCTGGGGTTTTGGGTCGAGCCACGCCCGCTCTCCAGCCAAACTGCCCTCAACCGAGGGGTATCTCCCTATCTGGGGGTATCTCGTAGCCAGCCGCAGGCTTTTCGCCCCAAGCTCGACCCCCGTCAGCGTACTCTGCTGGACTGGGTGCGCACCTTGGATGTTTACCCGGATCCCTACACCTATGAGAACCAGCCGGTGCGGGTGCAGGGGTTCGTCATTCCCGACAAGCAACCCGACCACTTTGTTATTGCCCGGTTTTTGGTTAGCTGCTGTGCTGCCGATGCTTACCCTGTGGGCTTGCCGGTGCGCTGGCCAGAGGCAGAGCAGTTAACTGCCGACAGTTGGCTGCGTCTGGAGGGGCGCATGGCCGTGGAGCAGCGGGATGGATTATCTCAGTTGGTGATCGTTGCCGAGCGGCTGGAGCCGATACCGGTGCCGCCAAACCCCTATGCCGACGAATAAGAGCAGGCGCTTAGATATCGGTTTAGATATCGGTTTCGCTCAGCTTGGCGCTCAGGTAATCGAAGGGCTCGGCCACAAAGCTGTAGTCTTCGCCAGAGCCAAGCAGCTCCAGGGTGCGGGTTTTCATGTTTTGAATGCCAATCACCGTCGGGGCGATGGGCACACCGAGGGAGTTGTAGGTCTCCCGTAAGCCGGCCAAGACTCGCTCATCCAAAATGCTGTTGTCGGCAGCCACCAGCGCGTAGGAAGCGTAGCGCAAGAAGTAGTCCATATCCCGCAAACAGGTGGCGTAGCGGCGGGTGGTGTAGGCGTTGCCTCCCGGACGAATGAGATCTGGCACCTGGGCGAACATGGCCGCAGCAGCCGTTTTGACGATATCCACTGAGTTGAGATTGATCACGTTTACGGCCTTGATGCGCCGCAGCCCCGAGTCATAAAAAGCCTTGAGCGCATCCATTGCCTCCCGATCCAAGTAGCGGCCCGTCAGGTCGTAGGTTTTGATCAGTGTGGTTACGGCATCCCGCATATCCCCAGCTCCATTCTTGTGACTTTATTTTGTAAAGTAGCTTGAGATGAAAAAATGAGAAGAGATTTTGCCGGACAACATCCAAAGGTCAACCTTGGAAAATCGAGCCAGAGCCCGGCAACGGCGACGCTTCAGGCTCCCCTTCGCCCTCAGAAGTTTAGCATGCAGGGGTTTCTTTCCCACTTCCCTCTGAGACAATGGCCAATGTTGTTACGAAAATGTAACCTTTCTGCAACACTCTAGGGATCCGGCGGCAACACCCGCAGCGGCTTGAGCTGGCCTGCCTGACCGTACCCCAAGCCCAAAAACTTGCCCTCCTCATCCAGCACCCGCAAAGTAGGGGCATCGACAACAGGCCGGTCGAGGAGAATGGCCCGACCCTGCAGCCACTGCTTCGCTTTGGCGGAAGAGAGCTGTACCGCACCCCAATCGGCAAATCCCCACTCGATGGGCAGCAGGGCAGCAGCGGGATCCCCGGATCCCCGCCATCTCTCTAGCGGCAGGCTTTCTGCGATGCGAAAGGGGCCACTTTGCAGCCGTCGCAGCCGGCTCATCAGCCCTCCACAGCCCAATTTTTCCCCCACATCGCGGGCAAGGGCACGAATGTAGGTGCCGGGGCCACAGGCAATTTCCAGATCCACTTCCGGAAAGTCTCCGGCTCGCCAGCCCAGGACCCGCAGTTGCTGAATAACCACCCGCCGCGGCTCCAACTGGAGTTCCGCAGCCTCCACGCCGGCCCGGGCCAACTGGTAGAGCTTTTTCCCCTGGCGCTTAAGGGCGCTGTAGAGGGGCGGCACCTGCCAGATCTCGCCGGTAAACTCCCGCAAGCACTGCTCTACCTGCTCGCGACTCAACCCAGGACAAGGGGATCCCAACCGGATCTGCCCTTCAGCATCGTCGGTGTCGCTACGCTGTCCAAATCGGAAGGTTGCTTGATACACCTTATCTCCCGACAAAAACGACAAAAAGCGTGTTGCCCGTCCCACCGCAATCGGCAAAACCCCCGTTGCCGCCGGATCCAAGGTGCCCCCATGCCCCACCTTGCGGGTGCGCAAGACCCGCCGCACCACTGCCACACAGTCGTGGGAGGTGAGCCCCGCCGGCTTGTCCAGGTTGAGAAAGCCCTCCAGGGATCCCATGCCAGGCATAATATGCATCAACAGTTAAGATTTGTAACTGAGCTGCCCCAGCGCTTAACATGGGGTTAACTTCCGTCTCCAAGTTTGAAGCACCTATGGCTCAGTCTGACCTGTTCTTTCAGCCTATCTGGCAACGCCTCCTGATGATTGCCCCCTTTTTCCTGTGGGGCTCAGCAATGGTGGTGATGCGAGACGCCCTCTCCGAGACCACCCCCCTCTTTATTGCCATTCTGCGGTTGTTGCCGGCAGGGATCCTGGTTCTGGCCTTTCGGCTCTGGCAGGGGCGGGGCTCTGCGGCCTCTCACGCCTGGCATCCCAGAGGGCTGCGCGGCTGGCTATGGGTGTTGGCGTTTGCGCTGGTGGACGGCACTTGTTTTCAGGGATTTTTGGCCCAAGGGCTGAAAGAGACAGGGGCAGGCCTGGGATCCGTGCTCATTGACTCGCAGCCGCTGGCGGTGGCTCTGATGGCCACCTGGTTTTATCGAGAGCGGATGGGATCCCTGGGCTGGCTGAGCCTGGGGCTGGGGGTTTTCGGCATTGGCCTCATCGGCCTATCCGGCGAGGGATCCCTGCAGTTGGGGGCCGGCGTCGTTTGGATGTTGATGGCCTCCCTGTCGATGGCCATCGGCACCGTGATGATGCCCAAGGTGGCGGAGGTGGCGGATCCGGTGCTGGCGACGGGCTGGCACATGGTGTTGGGCAGCCTGCCCTTGATCCTGCTGTCGGGACTGACGGAGACTCAGCAATGGCAACACCTGAGCGGAACCCACTGGCTGGGCCTTCTCTACGCTTCGGTGATGGGGAGCGCCTTGGCCTATGCCCTCTTCTTCTATTTCGCCTCCCAGGAAAACCTCACCGAGTTCAGTTCCCTGACCTTCCTCACCCCCATCTTTGCCCTGCTGTTTGGCAGCACCTTTCTGGGGGAATCGCTGACGCGGCTGCAATGGCTGGGAGTGGGCATCACTCTGGTCTGCGTGTATTTGATTAACCACCGGCAAGAATGGCAGGAGCGCCTCCACCTGGGCTGGAAAGGGATCCTCTCAGAGCTGGGTTTAGACTGGCTGGTGAGCGCCTTGAGCACCGTCGAGATCCGCGATGGCAACCCCGACTGATCAAAGCTTGGGCAGGGATCCCTTAGGGGGGCAAGAACCCCATGGCCTCTCTCACCCTTTGTAGCGTTTGCTCGGCGATGGCCCGGGCCTTAGCGGCATTCTCCCGAATCAGAACGAGCAGGTGGTCGGGGTTGCTCCACAGTTCCCGGTAGCGCTGCTGAATGGGCTCCAGGGCAGCGATGATGCTGTCGGCAAGGAGGGGCTTGAACTGCCCCCACCCCATCTCGGCACACTCAGCCGCCACCACCTCCTTGCTTTTGCCGGAGGTGAGCATGTAAATCGTCAACAAATTGTGGGCTTCGGGACGAGCCGGATCGTCAAAAGTAATGCCCCGAATGGGGTCGGTCTTGCATTTTTGGATCTTCTTGCGGATGGTATCCGGGTCATCCAGCAGATGAATACGGCTGAAATCCGAGGGATCCGACTTGGACATCTTGCGCGTACCATCGGTCAAGCTCATTACCCGCGCCCCCTCCGGACGAATCAGGGCCTCTGGGATCAGAAACACCTCTCCAAAACGGTCATTGAAGCGGCGAGCGATGTCCCGACACAGCTCAATATGCTGCCGCTGATCCTCCCCCACCGGCACATACTTGGGTTGGTAGAGCAAAATATCCGCCGCCTGCAAAATCGGGTAGCTGAACAAGCCAACGCTGGTCTCCTCTCCCTGTTTTTCTTTCTTCTCCTTGTATTGGATCATGCGCTCCGCCCAGTTCATGGGGGTGATGGTGTTGAACAGCCAGGCCAGCTCCGTATGGGCAGGCACATGGGACTGGACGAATAGCACGCAATGCTCCAGGCTGAGACCGCAGGCCAAATAAAGGGCAAACAGCGAACGGGTTCGCTCCCTCAGCAGCTTGGGATCCTGAGGGACGGTGATGGCGTGTTGATCGACGATGCAAAAAAAGTTCTCGTAGTGCTCCTGCTCGGCCACCCAATTCTTAATCGCCCCCAAGTAATTGCCCAAATGCAGTTCGCCAGAGGGCTGAATGCCAGAAAGGGTGCGCGGCTTGGCCATAGGGAAAGCAAATCTCAAACGCCAACAAGACGGAGGACAAGAGCAAGGAAAGTCTTTTTCAGGATATCAAGAGAGGCGCAACCTGTTGGTTCATGATGGAAGGAAGATGCCCAACCGCACACCATGTCAGACTCTGAACCCGAACTGTTGCGTGCTGCCAACCACTATGTGCTGCTGATCCCGGGCTTGCCGGAGCAATTTCTCAGCCCCGAGGAATTGCAGGAGTTTCTCATGCGGCTGTTGCAGGAACATCCCCACTTGGTGGATGCAGATCTGGCCCGCTATCCCACCCCTCAAGCGCAGGCACAGCGGCTGATCGACACCGCCTGTGAGATCGAAGTTTCCCCCGGCGAAACCGTGCAGTGGCATCCTGTGCGCCTGAGCAAGCGCTCCTCGACACGGTCTTAACAGGCTCGGAAGTTCCTTGGCCAAGCCGTTCGCAGCCTCGTTGCAGCAGCGTTGCAGTTCCCCTCCCGCAGGCATAGCAAAAACCTCACCAGAGGTGGGGCGGGCAGTACGGGGTTGTGTTTCGGATCCCGCCTTGAGCGTGATACAACGCAAGAGTAGAGCATGACTCTAGTCAATAATAAGCTCAACTATACTGAAAATAATGTATA
>NZ_JANSIB010000087.1:0-13197 GCF_047461895.1 Synechococcus sp. R55.8
TCTCAATGACTTTTGCCAAACCGCCTAAAGCTCAGTAAATTCAGCAAAGTTCAGGTTTTTGGGGGTTAGAGGCATGCTCCAACAGCAGTTGCTGGTTCAAAAGAATCCGAGCGGCTTGAGCTGGGGGATCCCCGCTGCCGGTCGTCGAGGGATTGGGACTGGGGATATCCAGACTGACCTGCACCTGAGGGCTGCTGGCCTGTAGCAAAATCTCTTCCAACCGTTGCTTCAGCAGACGGAGGCGAGCGGGGGCATCGGGGGTGCGCAGGGTCAAAACCAGCTCACTCCCCACCCGAAACTCGCTTTCTGCCCAGGTTGCCTCGCTCCGCCAACTCCCCATCAGCCCACCCACGAGCAGGATCCCTGCCCACCTCGCCATCCTTGCCGGCCCCCTTACCGGGGGTGAAGCGCTCCTCTGTGGCCTTGACAAGTTCACTAACCTCGCCTCTCCCCTGCAGGACTCCTTGATCTTAGCCGCTACCCTAGATACATCTGTTCTCTTGACCCTATGCCGTTGGCAAGCTCGGCTTCTTTGTCATTGTTCTAAGGTCATCATGCGGATCCCGACTTCCACCTATCGCATTCAGTTTCATGCTGGGTTTGACTTCGACGCAGCACGACAGATTGTTCCCTACCTGAAGTTGCTGGGCATCAGTGACTTGTATGCCTCTCCCATCTTCCAAGCCCGCAAAGGCAGCACCCACGGCTACGACGTGGTGGATCCCAGGCAGATTAACCAGGAACTGGGGGGAAGCGAAAAGTTTGAGCTCTTGTGGGAAGCCCTCAATCAGCAGGGAATAGGCTGGATCCAGGACATTGTGCCCAATCACATGGCCTACGATGGCCAGAACCAGATGCTCATGGATGTTCTGGAGAGTGGCCCCAACTCAGATTTTGTTGACTACTTTGATGTGAATTGGAATCACTCTTACCTGGGGATCAAAGGCAGAATCTTAGCCCCTTTCTTGGGAGATTTCTATGACAAATGTTTGGAGTCGGGTCAAATCCAGCTTCGTTATGATGCCGATGGCCTAAGTATTAACTACTACAACTTGAGGTTCCCCCTCAATATTGACACCTATGCCGATGTTTTTACCTACAACCTGAGCAAGCTGCGGCGAAAATTGGGACGCAGCCATCCCGACTACGTCAAGTTACTCGGGATTCTCTTCAGCCTGAAATTCATTCCCAGCAAGGAAGATCTCCTAGAGCGCACCGATCAAATTAGCTTTGCCAAGCATTCTTTGTGGGAACTCTACACGTCTAGCCAACCTATCCAGAGCTTTTTTGACGAGAACATTGCCATTTTTAACGGCAAGCCAGGGGATCCGTCAAGCTTTGACCTGCTGGATAGTCTTCTGGCGCGGCAACATTTCCGCCTTTCCTTCTGGAAGGTGGGTGCTGAGGAGATCAATTATCGTCGTTTCTTTACCATTAACGAGCTGATCTCGCTGCGGGTAGAAGATCGCGAAGTGTTTCGCAAAACCCATCAGCTTATCTTTAAGCTTGCAGAACAGGGGCGTTTTAGTGGTTTGCGCATCGATCATATCGATGGGTTGTTCAATCCCGAAGAGTATCTCCATCGCCTGCGGGAACGCTGCCCAAATCTTTACATCGTGGTAGAGAAAATACTAGAGGCCAATGAAAGTCTGCCCCAAAGCTGGCCGGTTCAAGGCACAACGGGCTATGATTTTTTAGCTAAGCTCAACGGCATCTTTTGTCAAGAAGAAAATGCAGAGGCTTTTGACTCTCTCTATCAAAATTTCACAAATCTACGGCATTCCCCAGAGCAGGTTATCGAAGATAAAAAACGCCTGATCATCGAGCGCAACCTGTCAGGGGATATGGATAATCTTGCTTTTTTGCTCAAGCAGATCACCAGCCATCATCGCTATGCCAATGACTTTACCCTCTACAGCTTACGTCGAGCTTTGGTAGAAGTTTTGGTGTGCTTTCCGGTCTACCGCGTCTATATCCACGAAGGGATCCTCAGTCCAGAAGGTCAACAGGTGGTTCGTCAAGCTGTGGAGAAGGCCAAGGAGAACCTGCCCGTTTTGGTGAATGAGCTGAATTTTATTCAGCGCTTTCTCTGCCTGGAGTCTCTGGACAATTTATCAGACCAGGAGAAAAATGAGCAGATCCATTTTGCCATGCGCTTGCAGCAGTTGGCCGGCCCTCTCATGGCCAAAGGAGTAGAAGATACTGCTTTTTATGTGTACAACCGCCTTTTATCTCTCAATGAAGTCGGTGGGGATCCCTGTCGCTTTGGCCTTTCGGTGCAAGAGTTTCACCGCTTTAATCAAGAGCGGGCAGCTCGGTGGCCTCTGTCCATGAATGCTTCTGCCACCCACGACACCAAGCGTGGCGAAGATGTGCGGGCCCGGCTGAATGTGCTTTCTGAAATCCCCGCCGAGTGGGAAAAGCACATCAACCTTTGGCATGAACTGAACCTCGGCTACAAAGTCCGCAGCAAACAAGCCAAGCGCTCAGAACTGCCGGATCGCAATGACGAGTATTTGCTCTACCAAACTTTGCTCGGCTCCTATCCCTTCCAACCGGAAGAGGTGCCCCAGTTCGTACAGCGGGTCAAAGATTATGCCATCAAAGCAGTGCGGGAAGCTAAGGTCCACACCGCTTGGCTTCGCCCCGATACCGAGTACGAAGAAGCCACTACCGCCTTTATCGAACGGATCCTTCAAGGTCCTAACCCCTTTTTGGAGTCCTTTTTGCCTTTCCAACGGAAAGTTGCCCACTTTGGCATTTTTAATTCCCTCTCGCAGACGCTGATCAAACTGACCAGCCCTGGGATCCCGGATATTTACCAAGGCACGGAGCTGTGGGATTTGAGCATGGTGGATCCCGACAATCGTCGGCCTGTGGATTTTTCCCGTCGCCTCGCCTATCTAGAAGAAATTCAACGGCGGGTTAAACAGGATCCTCTCCAACTCATTGCGGATTTGCTACTACACCGCAGCGACGGACGCATTAAGCTGTTTCTGATTCATCATGTGCTCAAGGCCCGCCAGGAACAGCCCCAATTGTTTCTCGAGGGCAGCTACATTCCTCTGCAAATCAGCGGATCCCATGCTGACCATGTTGTGGCTTTTGCCCGTCAGCACAGTAAGCAGGTATTGCTCACGGTAGTGCCGCGTTTTTTAACAAAGTTGATCGACGAAACCCAAGATCCTCTGGGAGAATCCGTTTGGGCAGATACCGAAATTCATCTGCCGCGTTGGAAGCGGCTGGACTGGGTGAATGGGCTAACCCAGGAAAGGATCCCTGCCGGCGAAACCTTGCCGGTGGGCGTTGTCTTAAAATCCTTCCCGGTGGCCCTGTTGTGGGGACAATCCCGCTAGCGGCCTAGGCGGGGGCTAGAGCCTGAAAATTGACGATGCGGGCAAACTCTTGGGGGTCTAGGCTGGCCCCTCCCACCAACACGCCGTCGATCTCAGGCTGGGCCATCAGCTCATCGATGTTGCCGGCCTTCACCGAGCCGCCATACAAAATGGGCAGTTGGGCATTGCCCAAGTGTTGCCGGATCAAGCCGATGACCCGGTTGGCCTCTTGAGCTGCACAAGTCTGGCCGGTGCCGATGGCCCAAATGGGCTCATAGGCAATCACCAAGTTCTCCAGATCGATCCCCGGCAAGGCGCGATCCAATTGCCCCACAATCCAAGACTCGGTCAAGCCTTGCTCCCGCTGCTGCTGGCTTTCTCCCACACAAAGGATGGGGGTGAGCCCGTGCCGCTGGGCAGCTGCCAAACGCCAATTAACGGTTTCGTCCGTCTCGCCGAAGTACTGCCGCCGTTCGCTGTGGCCGACGATGACGTAGCGCACCCCCAATTCCGCCAGCATGGGGCCGGAAATTTCCCCGGTAAAGGCCCCCTGATCCTCCCAATGTAGGTTTTGTGCTCCCACGGCTATGTCGGATCCGCGGCTTTGCTCTGCCACCACCGCCAGGTCTGTAAAGGGCACACATAGGATGATCTGCCGCTGGGATGCTGACCCTGACGGCGATGACCGTAAAGCCAGGCCCAACTCTCGCAGAAACTCGCGAGCCTCAGCCTGAGTCTTGTGCATTTTCCAGTTGCCGGCAATGAGGATGGGGCGCAAGATGGATCCTCCCTTAGAGACAACAGAAGGAAGGGATCCCGCAAGCAGAAAGCCCAATAAAACAGCAGGGATCCCAGCTTTGTTTTTTCGTATGACACAGTTTACCAGCAAGCGATCCCGGAAATACGGCGACGGGATCCGCCCCGTTAACCCTCTTGGGCCGTCTCCCGTTCCAGGCTGGCCGCGATGGCAGCCAGGCAGTCTTCCCAGGGGGATCCCTGCTCGAGATGGTGGACGGCGACGGCATAGGTCTTGGGGTGGGCTTGTAACAGCGCTCGGCCCTGGCGCAAAAAGCGGTTGATTTGAGCTTTCAGCTTGGCTGGAGAGGTCAAGGGCTGCGCCGCCAACAGCCTGGCCACCTGCTGCCGATCCTCTGCATCGCCCGTAATTTGGCCGTAGTGCAAAGATTCTGCCGCTGCCCCCGCCATCCAGAACGTGCCGTAGCGCTCCACCTCTGCCCACGGGATCCCTCCCTGAGCCTGCCAAGTGCGCATCGGGGCCCGATCCAGCTCCACCCCGCCGTAGCCAGGGATCCGCCGTCGGAAGGCTTGCCAGGGACTGAGCACATAGCCCAGCAATGGGATCCCGAGCAGGTAGGCCACCAAAAGGTGCCCTGCTTCATGGCGGATAACCCGCTGCCGATAGGCTGGCGAAGCCCAATCCAGCAGCCCGCCCAGCAACCCTGAAATCCGCCCCCCGAAGGCCACTTGCTCGACGATGACCAGCCCCACCAGTCCTACTAGGGGCATGGCAGCCCGCGGCCCCAGCACCGCCGACAAGACCAAAGCTGCCACCACCCCGGCAGCGCGAGTGACTCCAGCTTCTGACATCGGTTAGCTGCCCCCTTAACCAACAAGCTGAGGGGAAGATCCCACACGGCTTACGCGCCAAAACCCAACAGGGAAGGCGACCTCTCACAGCCCAACGATCTGGGTGTTTTCAAAGGTGGCGAGAATTGCATCCAGATCTTTGTTCTGCACTGAGTAGGTAGCAGTGGCATCGCTGCCAAACTGGATCTCGTCCCCGTCTTCCAGATCGCGAAATTCCACCCGTTGCCCACCCACGTAAAGGCCATTGGTGCTGGGGTTGCCTTGAATATCTCCGTCGATGATTTGGTAGGTGAACCCATCGGGGGAAGAGGGAGATTCTGTTTTGACCAAAATGGCGTGGTAGCGAGAGGCATACTGGGAGTCAATGCGGATGCTGTTGCGTGGATCCCGGCCTAAGGAGTAGAGCTCAGCCGTCAACCAGTAGGCTTTTGGCCCGTGACGATCCTTGACGATGAGCACGTGATTGAGGGCCGGTCGGCGAGGGGGCGTGGTCATGAAAGGCACCCGCTTGCACAACACTGAGGGCAAGATAGCCAAAACATAACATAGGATCCCCCTGGTGGATCCCTGTGTCCACCGGATAAGTCTCTTCAGGTCGGCATCCCAGGCTGGTGCGGGATCCCCCTGAGCAACAAGAAAGGGTCTGAGTAGATTTTTGTAACAATTCCTCTCATAATAGGATCGACGATGCAAATGGATCCCTGACCATGAATGGCTCGCAACCGGATCCCAGTGCTCAACCCCGTTCTCCCCAGACACCGAAGCTCATTGAGTTGCCGGAAGATGAAACCGATGCGCAGCTCAGCGATCCCCTGCGGATGCAGCGCTACGAATGTCGTTCTTGTGGCTATGTTTACGAACCGGCCAAGGGGGATCAGCTCAATCGGATCCCGGCGGGCGTACCGTTTGAGGAATTGCCAGCCGATTGGAAATGTCCGGTGTGCCGAGCCGGTAAGCGCTCGTTCCAAGCAGTGGGCGCCAAGGGCAAGCCTTCCGGTTTTCAAGAGAACTTGCGCTACGGCCTGGGGGTGAACGTGATGACCCCTGCTCAAAAGAACCTGCTGATCTTCTTGGGACTGGCGCTGGGATTTTTATTTTTGATGAGTTTCTATTTCGTCGAGTGAGGGTCAAGATGTTCAAACCCCTGAGGCTGGTGCTGCTGATTGCTGTCTCGGTGCTGCTAATGGCGGCGCGGATGCCAAACATGCGGGTGGTCCCCTGGCAGCAGGTGGAAGTGCCCACCCAGAACATTCTGCTGGACATTGCCTTCACCGGCACCACCCCTTCCCATGGCTGGTTGGTGGGAGACAAGGCGACGCTGCTGGAATCCCGCGATGGGGGTCTGCACTGGCAGGTGCGGGAGCTGCCGGGTCTGGAGCCGGAAGCCTACCTGGCCTCCATTAGCTTTGCTGGGGCAGAAGGCTGGGTGGCCGGGCAGCCGAAGATCCTCCTCCACACCCTAAACGAGGGATCCGACTGGACTTCCATCCGCCTCAACAACCAACTGCCAGGGGAGCCGCTCTTGATCCAGGCTCTGGGCCCTGGCGCCGCCGAAATGGCGACCAATGTGGGGGCCATCTACCGCACCGAAGATGGCGGTCAGACCTGGCATGCCCAAGTGGATGAGCCGATTGGGGCCATCAAAAACATTGCCCGCGGCCCTGAAGGCGAATATCTGGCGGTGTCGTCGCGGGGCAGCTTCTACTTTCTGTACACTCCTGAAAGTCGCACCTGGAAGCCCTACCCGCGGGAAAGCTCCCGCCGCATTCAAAACATGGGCTTTGGCCCCCACGGCAGCGCTTGGAAATTGAACCAAGGGGCGGAGATCGCCTTTACCGATGACTTCACCTCCGGCCAGTGGTCGTCGCCGCTGCGTCCGGGGCGGGCCCTCAGCTTTGGCTACCTCAATGCCGCCTATCAAAACGACCACGACCTGTGGGTGGTGGGGGGTGGCGCTACCCTGATCCACAGCCCTGACGGTGGCAAAACCTGGGAGCAGGCCAAGAAACTCAGCAACATCCCCGCCAACTTCTACAGCATTGAGTTTTTCGGCCCCGAGCAAGGGTTTATTCTGGGGCAACGGGGCACCCTCTTGCGCTATGTCAGCTCCAACAGCTCCTGAAGGTCTCAGGGATCCCTAACCGGCACACGGGTGGACACACGCGCCAAGGATCCAGCTTCACGCCCGCGGCTGCTGGTTGCTGCCAGTGGCACTGGTGGCCACATTTTTCCGGCTTTGGCTATTGCCGAGCAGTTGCCCGACTGGCAGATCGAATGGCTGGGGGTGCCGGATCGGATGGAAGGGAAGCTGGTGCGGGAGCGCTATCCCTTGCACCGGGTTGTCATGTCCGGCTGGCAGGGATCCCCTCTCCGCAAGCTGCAAGCCTTGGCCCAACTGGCCCGCGCCACCCTACAAGTGCGCCGACTCCTTATGTCGGGACGGTTTGACGTTGTTCTGACCACCGGCGGGTACATTGCCGCTCCGGCCATTTTGGCCGCCCGTTCGCTGGGGGTACCGGTGTTGCTGCACGAGTCCAATCGGATCCCGGGCAAAGTGACCCGTTGGTTGGGGAGATTTTGTCAGGTGGTGGCGCTGGGCATGGCGGAGACGGCAGAGCATTTGCCAGGGGTGGCCGCCCAAGTGGTGGGCACGCCAGTGCGGGCCGAGTTCTACACGCCCCAGCCTTTCCCTGCCGACCTCCCCATTCCCGACGGGGATCCCCTCATTGTGGTCATGGGGGGCAGCCAAGGGGCGCGGGGCCTCAACCGCATGGTGGCCGCCTGTGCCGAAGCTTGGTTGGAGGCGGGGGCCTGGATTGTGCATTTGACCGGCGGCAGCGAAGCTCAAGATCCGGAAGCCAGGATCCCCAGCCATCCCCGCTACCGGCCCTTTCCTTTCCGTCGAGATGTAGCTGCCCTGCTGCAGCGGGCCAACTTTGCCATTAGCCGGGCCGGGGCCATGAGCCTGGCGGAGTTGCTGGTCACCGCCACCCCGGCCATTTTGATCCCCTATCCCTTTGCCGCTGAGGATCATCAGTATCAGAATGCTCTGGCCTTCGTGGGGCGCGGTGGGGGGGTGGTCATGCGAGAATCCGAAGAGAATCTGGACTTGCTGCGGCAAACGGTGTTGACCTGGTTGGCTCAGCCGCAGGTGGTTGCCCAAATGGCCGCTCGCTTGCAGGCCACAGCTCCCCCCAATGCCAGCAAGGCCATCGCCCGTCTGTTGCAGGAAATCCGCCAAAGTTCTGCCCGTTAAGCTGTGGTCCAGCAGAGAGTGGATGGTCTTTCCCACTGCCCGCCTGCGCCCGCTCAAGCAGCGGAGCCCCCTGCCCTGCTGGCGGAACTCCCGCCCGCCGACAGGATGGAATCGCTGTTGATGCGGCTAGAACAGTGCTTTGGGATCCCTCAGCAGGCTCCCGATGGCCTTTCCCCTCACCCCGATCTCCTGGACGAGTTGGTGGGCACGATCCTTTCCCAGAACACCACTGACACCAACAGCAGCCGTGCCTTCCGCGCCCTCAAAGCCGCCTTTCCCTCTTGGGAAGCGGTCTTGGCCGCCGACCCGGCAGATCTGGCCCAGGTGATCCGCTCCGGCGGCTTAGCCCACCTCAAGGCAGTCCGAATTCAGGAGATCCTGGCTGCCATTCAAGAACGACAGGGATCCCTGAGTCTGGACTTTCTGCGCGACCTGGACGACGCCGGCGCCCTCGACTTTCTGCTCTCGTTAAAAGGGGTAGGGCTGAAGACCGCCACCTGTGTGTTGTTGTTCGGGCTGGGTCGGGATCTCTGCCCGGTGGATACCCATGTGCATCGAGTGGCCAACCGTCTGGGCTTGGTGCGGGCCAAACATCCCGACGACACTTTTGCTCAGCTTTCCCCTCAGATCCCCAGAGGCAAAGCCTATTCCCTGCACGTCAACTTTGTCCGGCTGGGCAAGCGCATTTGCAAGGCCCGTATGCCCGAATGTGGCCGCTGCCCGCTGCGTCCCACCTGCCCCTCTGGGCGGCAGCGTTGATCCCGACAGCAGGGCTCTATTCTGCGGGCGCAGTAGAAGCATCTGGGATCCCCTCTTGTCCGTTCCTGCCGGCGTCTCTCTCTGCTGGGGGAACTTCCAACTCCAGGGCTTGCCGCACCGATTGAATCTCTTGGGAGAGCAGCACCCGCTCTCGATCCAACAGGCCGACGATCTGCTCCGGGTCTTCCCGCGAGACCACTGGCAATTGGCGCAAATCGTATTCGTACATCGGCTCAGCTGCCACTGCCACCGCCTCATCGGGGAAGGTGGTGAGAACTGGGGATTGGCTGACCTCCTGCACGGTCAGCTCCGCCAACTCCGCCGCCTCCTTGTGGGCCAAGGCCCGCTCCAGATCTTCCAGGGTGAGAATGCCCCGCAGCCGCTCCTGTCCGTCCACCACCAACGCGCTATGGCACTTTTGCTGCAGCAAACTCTCCAGAGCTTCTCGCAGCGGTGTGTCTTGCCGAAGCAAAAGAGATGGGGGCACCATCACCTCTTGCACCGTCAGCTCTCTAGGCTCCTGCCCAAGGACTCCGTCAAGCGTTGCGTGGCGAGAGCGACGGGCGGAAGGGTAGATGGCCGGCGAATGCAACTGCTCCGTCAGCCAGATGCTCAAACCCACTGCCGCCATCACCGGCAGCGCGATGTGGTAGTCCCGCGTCATCTCAAACAGCAGCAAGATGGCCGTTAGCGGAGCCCGCACGCTGGCCGCCAACACCGCCGCCATGCCCACCATGGCGTAGGCAGCAGGGGGAGACAAGGCAATCAAGGGCAAAGCTTGAGATAGCACCTGACCGTAGCCTGCCCCCAGCACTGCCCCCATGAACAAAGCCGGGGCAAAGGTTCCCCCCACAAAGCCGCTGCCCAGGCTCAAAGCGCTCAGCAACAGCTTGCCAAGCAAGAGCAAGCCTAGATGGCCAAGAGAAAAGGGAACGGCCTGCAGAATCGACTCAATGGTTTCATAGCCCACCCCCAACGCCAATGGGATCCCCAAGCCCGCGCAGCCCAGGATCCCGCCCCCCAAAATGGGCTTGCTCCAAGCTGGCCAGGCCGCCAGGGGGCCACTGTTGAACAGGTGCTTGCCCCACTCCAGGGTGTAGCTGAAGGCCATAGAAACCAGGCTGGCCAAAAAGCCCAAGCCGAGATACAGAGGTACCTCCAGCAAGCTGTGGAGCTCGTAGTCCGGCAGGACGAAGGCCGGCTGGGTGATGGTGGGCAAAAGAAAAGCGGGTTGTGCCCCCAACCCCACCTGGGCGATCAAGGCGGAGACCACCGCCGCCAACACCACCACACTGACAGCAGAAGTGGTGAAGGTGCGGGCCAAAGCCAGCTCCAGCGCCAAAAACACCCCGGCAATGGGCGCGTTAAACCCTGCCGCCAGGCCAGCCGCTGCTCCGGCAGCCATCAACAGTTGCACCCGCTCCCGCGAGAGGCGTAGGTTTTGCCCCAGCAGGGATCCCAGCAAAGCGCCACTTTCCACACTGGGGGCCTCAGGGCCAAGGGAAGCTCCCGCGCCCAACGAGATGGCAGCCGCCAAGAGCTTGAGCGGGATCCACCAGGGCTGAAGTGCCAAAGGACGAGCAGGACTCACCAAGCTGGAGAGGCTCAAGTTGGGAAAGGGCACAACTGCCCCCAAAGCGCCGATCAGCAGGCCCCCCAGCACCGGCGCCAGAGCCAGTGTCCAGGATCCCAGCAGCCACAGGCCATAGTGTTCTGCAGCCCTGCCGAGGCCATCGACGAGGGTGTCCTGCAGCAGATAGCGCCACCAGCCAATCAAGTAGCGAAATCCAACCACCAACAGCCCCGTGCCCAACCCCACTGCCGCCGCCAGCAGCAGCAGCAGGTTCTCGGAGGAGAGGCGCAGGCGGAGAGCGGGGGCGCTGTTCATGATGGCTCAAGGGCTTTGGGAAGGCAGGGTTAAAATTTCTACACCGGTTTCGGTAACGGCGACCGTATGTTCAAATTGGGCCGAGAGCTTACCATCCAAAGTGACCGCCGTCCACCCGTCGGAGAGCACCTTCACCTCCCAGGTGCCCTCGTTGATCATCGGCTCGATGGTGAACACCATGCCGGGGCGGAGTTTCTCCCCTTTTCCCCGTTCGCCGTAGTGGGGGATCTGGGGGGCCGTGTGGAATTGCCGTCCCACCCCATGCCCGACAAAATCGCGCACCACGCTGTAGCCCTGGGCCTCGGCATATTCTTGGATGGCAGCGCCAATGTCGCCGACTCTCCCCCCCGGCTTGACGGCAGCAATGCCCCGCCGCAGACATTCTTCGGTCACCTCCACCAAGCGCCGCGCCCGCTCAGAAGGCTGTCCGACAAAGAAGGTTTTGGACGTATCGCCGTGGTAGCCATCCAAAACCGGGGTGACATCGATGTTGATGATGTCGCCTTCTCGCAGGATCTGCTTGGGGCTGGGAATGCCGTGGCAGACCACGTGGTTGACGCTGGTGCAGATGGACTTGGGAAAGCCATGGTAGCCTAAAGGGGCACTTTTGGCCCCATGCGCCCGCGTCCACCGCTCGGCCTCGTCGTTAAGCTCTTGGGTGGTGACCCCTGGTCGCACCATCGGCTCCAAGTGCTTGAGCAGATCTGCCGCCAGGCGACAAGCCCGCCGCATTTTCTCCAGTTCCCGCGAAGAGAGCAACACAATGGGCTGAGGGGCTTGCGTGAGCTGGTTCATACCCGTCTGCAAAGCGGATCCCAACTGCTCCCCCCATCGCTGGGAGCGACGGCTGAGGTCTGTCAACAACGCTCGCATGTCTTCCATCATGAGACCTTATCTGTGAAAAGCTCTGTGAAAACGGATGGATCTCTGCACCTGCAGACTGTCCAGGATTGGGTTCTCAGTTGGGATTCTGAATCGCCTTGCGCCCATTCACAGACCCCTGCCGGCCATTTTCTGCCGCCGACGAATCCGCTGCACCAACCACAGCCCCAGAAAATAGCTGACGAGGGATCCCCAAAAACCGACAAACGCACAGCCGACAAACAGCGTGCCCGACATCTCCAAGCCCCACTGCATCCAGTTTTGCCAGGTGGCCGCCACCAGCTCTGTGGTGGGAAGGACAGTTCGGGATCCCAGTAGCCATTCTCCCACCTGGTAGTTGAATGCATAGATGGGCACATAGGTGAAGGGGTTACTCACCCAGGTCCCTGCCGCCGCCGCCAGCTTGTTGCCCCGAAACGGAACAGCCAACACCAGAGCGGCCAACGTTTGAAAGCCGAAGATGGGGAAACAGCCGGCAAAAACCCCTACCGCCAAGCCACGGGCAATTTCTTTTGGCGACGATTGCAGCCGCAACAGGCGCAGATAAAGATAGCGCAGCCAACGCTTCCAGGAAGGATCCCGGCGGGCTAGGGTCGGCCCTGGTTGAGATCCAGAGTAGGATCTGGAATAAAGCTTAAGGGATCCCGGCGAAGGCCAGGAGAAAGAGGGCAGCCTCAACCAAAAGAGGGGGCTCATAGTGGCAAGGGGGCAACTGAGAGAAGGTGTTAAGTCCTGTAAATCCAGTGTATCTTTCCTGCCCTTGGCGACAAAGGGCTATCGGCAAATCTGGGCCGGCAGCAACGGGGTGACGCCGGGGGATCGGTTTACGGAGTGGTCACCTGAGCTTGTCCACCAAGGCCAGCACGAAGTTAAGACTCAAGTAGGAAACCAACACCACCAAGAATAGAAACAGGGCAATGTTCAGCCCGGATCGCAGGGCAGAGGGCAGGGATCCCGATTTCATTTTGGGATCAGGCTTTTCGGGGGGAGTTGTCATCTGGAGTTCTGGGGAAGACTGTGAATCTAGGATCCCATCTTGGCTGTGCAGGTGTACCCATCGGCTTGCTGGGAGATTTGCGCAGACCTCACCGGGATGAACACCCTCTACGAAACCATTTATACCTCTGGACACAGGAGCAAGCCCAGCTCTTGGCCCCCGGCCAATGGGAGCGACTTGGATCGAGAATACCTGGCTGAGGAGATCGCATCTCAGAGAAGACAACGGCACCGGGAACCATGTAAACTACCCGACCCTGACTGCTTCGCAGTACAGGGCGGGCTTTCGGTAGCCCTGCAGTTGGCAAGCCAACCACGAACCTCTAGGCTGGTTTACGACAGCCCCCAAAAGCGCAATCACATTCGCACCATTCAAATCCGCATCCCCTTCCCATCCACAGTGTCCACACTTAAACTGCTTCCCACTGCGGTAGGATTGCGCAGGGTCGGGATGAATGTGCAAACACCGGTGG
>NZ_JANSIB010000088.1:0-13007 GCF_047461895.1 Synechococcus sp. R55.8
GCGATCGCTTCTTTCCTGAACCATGTTCAGGAGAGTTCAGCGTGAATGTATCAGGAACGGTTCGAGCCGCAGGGATCAATGGGTGGCGCTCAGTTCCTTGGTTGGGCAGCATTGCAGAGCAGCAGGGCATCTGGATCCCAAAGGATCTGCCCATCAAGAGCCATTCTCCCCAACACCGGCATTCCTACTTGGGCTTCCAGGCGCGGGATCAAAGTTGCATCCAGCTTTTCCAAGGCTTGGGGATCCCCAGTTTCGGTCAGGGATCCAATCAGCACCCACCCCAAACCGCGGGCCTTGGCTTGGCGCAACAGGGCGGCAAAAGCGGCAGCTTGGCTCAGAGCGGCCTCCCGCTGCAGCGTCAGCAGCAAGCTCAACCCCCACGCATGGGCCAGATCCGCCCAAGTTTGGCCTGGCCCCAGGGGATCGGCAACGCTGCCCGGCAAAACCAGTAGGGGATCTTTTTCTCCTGCCCACTCGGAGATTTGTTGCCAGAGGGCCTTTAGCTGAGCTTCCGAAGGGTTGGGATCCACTCTGAGCCGGCCCCAAGGGCGTTGAACCACCTGCTGCCAAGCGTCGGCCACTGCCGTAGCTCCTGGGATCCCCGGCCAGGTGTTGGCCACCATCACCTTCATGGCTCTGCCTCCCATAGGCCGAGAAACTCCGGCTGGATCTCGAAGCCAAACACCAAAGCCATATCCCGCAGCATGGAGACGGATCCCAGGTTCTGCTGCTTAAACCACCGCATCAACACAAAGATCTTCTGATAGACAAAGATCTCCAACGCTTCTGGGTTGTAAACAATGCCCTCCCGAGGGTTGAATTGGTGGGGCACCATCATAGCCGCGTAACGGGCCAGTTCTCCTTGGCGCCAATTGAGAAAGTAGGGCATCCAGGGGTAGACTGTATCCCAACGAATAAACCACAGGCGCACCTCCGGGATCTCGGACAGCTCCCGTGGATCCTCAGGGCTGCGCGGCCAATCGATGGCGCATTGCACCTGCTGGGCAGCACGCACGGGATCGGCCATCAAGGTTTTCACCAGCTCATGGCCGGGGGTGAGATCCAGAGTTTGAATGGCCTTGGCAGGAAGGTAGAGGGTAATCGGCACGGCAACACAGCTATCTGGCTTGCAAATGCAGCTTATCTCAGCTCTGCTCTGTCTTGCTCGCCACTGGGATCCCTAGACGGGTGAGATCCAGGGCAAAACCTGCCGTTACCAAAAACACTTGGTCGGCCAGGGGAGCCAGCCTTTGGGTCAGTTCCCCCATCCGATCCCGAAACCGCCGCCCCAGTGGGTAAGCGGGCACCACCCCCCAGCCCACTTCTTCAGACACCAGGAGGATCTCCCCTCTATGGCTTTGCAAGGTTGCCAAGAAGGATTGCACCAAGGGATCCCATTCTGAAGAGGGACAGTCTAGGCCCTGCGCCACCCATCCCCCCAGCGAATCCACCAGCGCACAACAGGGCTGGGGCAACTTTTGCAGTTCTGCCCCCAAGTCCCTCCCGGTTTCCCAAGTCTGCCAACTGGAAGGCCGCCGTTGCCGGTGCTGTTGAACGCGCTCTGCCCATTCTGGATCCGTCTTGGGATCGGGTTTCGGCCCGGTAGCCAGGTAGATAACCGGCAAGCCCGAAGCCGCAGCCAAACCCTCTGCCAGCCGGCTTTTGCCGGAGCGCACAGGGCCACAGATCAGCACAATCGACATTACGCTGGAAATCCACTGACGCTTGAGATTAACCTAACAACAGCGCACTTGAACTTCAGGCTCAAAAGCTCGACCATGACAGATCCCAAGCCAATATCTCCGCCTGAACAAAAGGCTGCTTCGGCCTCTTTTCGATCTCCTCAACCGCTCTGGCTCAGCCTAGCGCTGGGGATCACCACTGCTCCCGTTTTGTTGGGCTTGGTCTTGGCAGATCGGGCCGGGAAATGGCTGGGATCCCTGAGCTGGGAAGATCCGGGTTGGTGGCTGGGGGAGCGGCTGCCCAACTTAGACAGCGCCCCGCTACAGGCCCATGAGCAACAACGCAAAAACTCTGCCCCGGTCGAGAACCCCTAGCTTCTCTGTCACTTTCGTATCATAGGAAAGCGAACTAGCAGCAGGAGTTAACAGCCTTTGCGTAGACCGGCCAAACCGTCTCAGGAGTTCGCCTCCACATTCTCGGGGGTGCTGTTCTGGCTGAGCGCATTTCTCTTCACAACGGTGTTGAGTGCTTGTCTGGGCTACCTATTTGGTCAGCGAGCTCTATCGGGGGTTTCTTCTCCCGTCACCGGCTCCGGTCAGGCTTCTCCTTCCCGCGAAGTTCGGGATCCCCGTACTGTGCCTTTGCTGAACGAGGCTGAGGTAATTGCAGCAGCCGAAGCCAGCCTTCGTCCGTCCCCAACTCCCACCCCCCTCTTTACCCCAGCACCCACGCCGGTTGCAACTCCCACTCCAACACCCACCCCCAGATTGTCTCCTGAATTGGCGGCGGCCCCGTCGCCAACTCCTCGCCCCGCCACCCCATCTCCTCCACCTTCTCGTTCCCGTCAGCAGGACGGAGTTCCTGCCCCGCCGGCGCCCACACCACCTCCGCCCCCCCTACCAATTGCCGCCGGTGGACAGGTCTCTATGCAGGTGCTCTCGGTTCGTCGCGAGGGAAGCCAAGTGGTTCTGAATGTAGCTATGCAAAACAACTCGGCAGAGACGGTGCGCTTTCTCTATAGCTTCCTGAACATTACTGACGACAATGGACGGTCAATCAGCGCGCTCACCCAGGGTTTGCCGGGGGAGCTGCCCCCCAATAGCCAAGTCTTCCAGGGAACCATCCGCATCCCAGCCTCGAGCCTAGCCGGATCCCGATCCCTGTCCCTGAGTTTGGCTGATTACCCCAGCCGCCGCCACCGAGTGGGAGCCAGTGGGATCCCAGTGCCGCCGTAACACCCCTCTTCCTTTAGCTTCAGACCACAGATCCGGTCACGTAGCGTTGCGGAGCAACAGGAGCAACAAAGTTTGTACGGGGAACATGAGGTGGAGTTGAGAAGAGGTGCCTAGCCCAACCTTTGAACAGCCTGAGGAAATCCGAGCGCTTTTTGACCGCATTGCTCCCCACTATGACTCCCTCAACCAAACCTTGAGCCTGGGCCTCCATCAGGTTTGGAAGCGTATGGCCGTGCGTTGGTCGGGCGCCAGCTCAGGAGGATATGTGCTGGATCTGTGCTGTGGAACCGGTGATCTGGCTCTGCAGTTGGCCCGCCGAGTAGGACGAAGGGGACATGTGGTGGGCCTAGATTTCTCTCCCGCCATGCTGGCGATTGCCCGGCGTCGCTCCCGGCTCTTCCCTGGCTACTCCCTGGAGTGGGTTTTGGGAGATGCCTTGGCCTTACCTTTTCCCGACAGTAGCTTCGATGCCATTACCATGGGCTACGGCTTGCGCAATGTAACCGATATTCCCCAAGCCTTGCGAGAGATTAGGCGAGTACTGAAGCCAGGACGTCGTGCCGCCATTTTGGATTTTCACCGCCCCACAGGGATCCCTCTTTGCGAACAATTTCAGCGCTGGTACTTGAACACTCAGGTGGTTGCCCAGGCCAAAACTTTGGGACTGGGATCCGAATATGCCTACATTGATCCCAGCCTAGATCGCTTTCCCTCTGGAGAAGAGCAACGACAAATGGCCCTGCAAGCAGGGTTTGCCAGTGCCAAGTTCTACCCCCTAGCGTGGGGCATGATGGGGGTACTGGTGATTGAGAAGTTTCGTATTGTTTCCATTAGTTCCACTAATTCCACTTCCCCGAAGGGAAGCGACTCCCCCCGATTATAACCCTTGTCCAGAGCGGGATCCAGGGGCCTAGATCGACAGGGTCTCGTTTAAGGACTCCGTCCCGCTGGCGCGAACGGCTGCAATTTCCCCTTATTTTTCTCTGCCGAGAGGCCTGAAACCCTTGCCCAGAGCGGGATCGACCGGGTCAACGGAAGAATCAGGGTTTGAGGCTTGTCGCCGACCCTGTCGCTAACCATGTTGGTGTAGAAATTAACTTGGTGTAGAAATTAACATGGATCCCTGCGTGGAGGTTGCTGGGGAGCTGCTCCTGAGACGCTGAAGCAGAGGGCCAATGGGGCGAAAAAAGGACTCCGTCCCGCTGGCGCGAAAGGCCTCCGGCCCGCTGGCGCGATGAGAGGCTAGGGAGCAACGACATAACGATCCTGCGAGAGGCGCTCGTTGCCTCCCCACCTTGCTGGTTTGCTCTGGCTGCAGACAGATGTGAAGACTGGGCTTGGGACCCAATTTTTGGGTAAAACTCCCTAGGTAAAAATTACTACAAACCACCACAAGAGCTGGGATCCCCCTCTGGAAAGCTTGGGAAACCCTAAATTCCTGGGGACTTGCTGGGTGGGCTTTCTTCGGTTACCGCTTGCCTACGGCGATCGCCAATGCCGCAGTCACCGCAGCATTCCGGTCGCTTGAAGTCGTCCCAATGGATGCAAGCCCGGCAGCCTTTCAGCATTTCTGGCCAGCGCTCTCGAATCAACAGTTGCCGCAGCCTGACTTCCCGTGATTCCTGAAAGGGGTTTTGGAATTGAACCATAGCTTTTGGGTTTCCCAGCTCTCTTAATCTGGTATAAAAGCAGATTTGAGTTTGGGATCGAGAAACATCAGTATAGCTTAAGGTTTGTGGTGGCCCAATCTTTTTTGCCAGTTTAAGACATTCGAGACAGACCAATCTGCTTTTATTCATCACCTTGGGAAAAGATCTACCAAAAAATGTAAACAGGTCATATAAAACTTAACTCATTTTTTCTCCGCTTAAAACAAAGGTGGGATCCAATGCCAGCAGCATTTGAGTCCGACCGCGGTGTTCCAGGCGGTTCACCGCCGATTGAATCACCTCCACATGATGAGCCCGCACAGCGGCCAGGCCGGCAGAAAGGCCGTAGAGCCCATCCAAAGAGTTGGTCGTCGCCACGACCCGCCCGTTGGGGCTGAGATGGCTCCAGCAGGCTTCCAAGATCTCGCGTAGGGGGTGGCCTCCCTCAATGCAGATGCGATCCGGTGCCGGAGAAAGGTGTTGCAGACAATCGGGGGCAGTACCTTGAATCACCTGCACGTTGGTGAGGCCAAATTTCTCGCAATTGCTCTCGATTAGGCTGACTACCTCGGCATCTCGCTCGATGGCAATCACGCGAGCTTTGGGGCATAGAACAGCCGCTTCAATGGCAATTGTGCCGGTTCCGGCGCCGATATCCCACAGGCAGTGGTTCTCTCCCAGGCGCAACTGGCTTAGCACCAACACGCGCACCTCACGAGGGCTCATCGGGATCCCTGGGATGCGTTCAAAGGCAGAGTCTGGGATCCCTGGGGTGCGGTAGGGCCAAGAGAAGGCGGCTGACATGGGTAAAGTACCGTTGCAGAGGAAGTTTGTCTATACATATCCCTCAGCATAGAGCGAATGCTCAACAGGCCATCTCCAACCTGATAGGGGTGCCGCTTCTCCCGCCCAATCATTGCCCAGATGGGCACCACAAACGCCCTCTGAGCTCAACGGAGTGGTTGGAGCAATTCCCAACCGGCAAAGCTGCAGTCCAAAACCAAAATGATCCTGCCCCCTTGAGGAATCGAGTTGGACACTAGGGAAGTTCTGGAGACAAGCGGGATCCCTTTTACCCAAGAGCTCATTTTGCGCCGGATGTAGCTGGTGCTGCCGGAAAAAGTTGTAGTTGGGGCAATGTTCAGTACAAGAGGATCTTAAGAACGTTTCCTTGAACTGGAGCCTATCAAACCATCCATCCAAAGAATAAGCTTTGCTCGCAGATACAGCCAAATCTCATCATTTGCCCGCAACAGGAATAGAACATATAGGCTCAATACGACGAAAACACACAGGTTCCCTAAAAAAGTGTAGGTTTGGATAATTTGATCGGTGCTCCAGCCAAAGTCGTAGTTTAGGCGGTTCATATCCCCCCTGGCATCTCCTTGGCCGCCCAACAAAGTTCCCCAGGGAACCTCGGCCAATCCCAGTCTGATGCTGTGCCATTCCCAAAAGCTTCTCCACAGGCTGCTGGCCGCGATCCCCAGCACGACAAATCGCCAAAAATCCCATCGCCAACGATCTGGCAAGGGAAAATAAAAGCTGGCCATCAGAAAGGTGCTGAGATAAAATTCTCCTCCAACGCCGCTAAAGACAAACAACATCTCCCAGGTGCGATTGGGCATCAGCCAGGTCATGTAAAACTGCAATAGAGCAAGAAAGATGGCCAGCACCTGCAGCCACCCAATCCGCTCCTTGCGGGCTGACCAGAAGAGTAGAATCAGTAAAAAGAGGATTCCAAAATACACAAAGGGATCCCTCTGCGAGCTAACGCTTGTCCAGCCGATGGGCAGAGGCAAAGCCCGATACCCGCTCCACCAGGCGACGGTGGCATGGCCAAATTCGTGGATCCAAATGTGAAGAGGCAAATGCAACAACTGCAACAAGCCTATGTTGTTCACCATCAGGGCCACCGCAAACGCAGCCGGGTAAGCCCAAGCGTTGACTGCCCAGTTATCGAAGGAAAACCGATCCCAACGCTGCCGGGATCCCAGCTTTAGGCTCTGCCGCCAGAGCAAGCGTGAGCCGCGGAAAGCGCAAATCTCCACTTGATCCAGCCGTGGAATCCGCAGTTGCTTCAGGATCAGAAACAGTTGGGCGGCGGCAACTTGGGGGGAGAGCTGAGGCCGATAAGGGGATCCGATGAGGTGAATGTGCAGGGTCTCGTCGGCAAAGTCTACTCGGGCACACCAGCGACGCCGCAGCAGCTCCATCCGCACAACCTGCACAATCGACTGGGCGTGTCCAGCTCAGGCCAGGGCTAGGGGATCCGGTGGTTTGGGCATCCCAAGATACCTCGCCGGAGAACAAGCAGGAAGAAGAAGGGGCGAGCCTCTACCCATCATCCCCCAGCCCTGCAGGCAAGAGCGGAATTGCGCTCCTTCCCAGGCTGCTCCGAGGGCAGGTTGGTATAGTTGAGGGCAGCAGGTGTGGGGAGTGGATGGAAGGTCATGCCTGAATTCGGCAAGCCGAGGTCAAGGCGGATATGGGGGGCGATGCTGCTGTTGAGCTTGGCGGGGGCAGGGCTGTTTCCCCCGGAATCTGTCCAGGCTCAGGCGATTACAGCCCCAGGTTTATCGCGCATTGAGCGTTGGTACTACGACCCCCAGCAGGGGCGGCTGGAAGTTAACACCCAGGGCGAGGTGCGGCCTTTTCTGTTCGTGCTGCAGAATCCGCCTCGGGTTGTGCTGGATTTTCCCAACACCCGCTTTGGACAGGAGCCCCAAACCCAGACTTTTGCGGGCCGTGTCACCTCTCTGCAGATTAGCCAGCTTACGGATACCATTACCCGCTTTGTGCTGTATCTGCAGCCGGATCAGCCTCTCAGCCTCAACCAACTGCAACTGCTCACCGCCGGCCCCTCCCGCTGGGCTGTTCAATTCACCCAGGCCGGATCTCTCTCTTCTTCTCCCCCTTCATCTGCCGGCTTATTGGGAGGTTCCAGGGATCCCTTCCCGCCGTCCCCGCCTTTGCCGACACTGCCTCCCCGACGCCCGGCACCCACCCCATCTCCTCGCTCCGGCCATCAAATTTTAGAGGTATCCCCGCAAGCAGAAGGCTTTTTCATCCGTACCCAAGGCAGCCCCTCCACTACGGTGCGGCGCATCCTCGATCCGGATCGGGTAGTGGTGGATTTTCTCAACACCACCCTCAGCCCTGCCCTCACCCAGCGAGCTTATGTCATCAACCGTCTGGGGGTTTCGCGGCTGCGTATCGGGCAGTTTGAGCCCACCGTTGCTCGGGTAGTGCTGGATGTGGATTCCTCCGGTGGCGACTGGGAAGCCCGCTACGACCCACAGCGAGGTGGGATCTGGATCCAGCCTGCCGGCGGTGCTGCCCAGGCCAGCCTTTTGCCCGAGGTCAGCTCTGTCAACAGCAGTGGGCCGCTGGCCACGTTGCAATCGGTTCAGCTCCAGGGCAACCGGTTGATCATCAGCGCCGATGGATTCATGTTCTACCGGGCCGGCTGGGATCCCGAGAGTGGTGGCTACCGCATCAACGTGGCGCCCGCTCGCCTGCCCCAGTCTATGCCGGATCCCGGCTTGCCGGTTGGAGGGCCGGTGGAGCGGATCCGCTTTGTCCAGGAAGATGCCCGCACGGTCAGCATTCTGGTGCAGCCCGCCGAGGAGTTCAATGTCTTCGAGCCCAACCCCGGCCAGGGATCCCGCCGCATTACCTTGGAGCTGCGACCTCTGAATGCTCCTCCACCAATACCTCAGCCGCAGACGCCCGGCCCTGCCTCCCCTTCCACCCCCCAATCTCTGAACCGGACGGTCATTGCCATCGACCCCGGCCACGGGGGACGGGATCCCGGTGCCATCGGGGTGGATGGGATCCAGGAGAAGGACATCGTGCTCTCCGTTGCCCACCAGGTGCAACGACTGCTGCAGGAGCGGGGGTACGGGGTGGTGATGACCCGCACCGATGACCGGGAAGTGCTGCTGCAACCGCGGGTGGATATGGCCGTTCAGGCCAACGCTGCCCTGCTGGTGAGCATTCATGCCAACGCCCTGGATCGCTCCGGCATTCACGGCATCGAGACCTATTACCTGCGACCCGATAGCGCCGAGCTGGCCGCCATCTTGCACCGCAGCTTGGTCAGGGCCACCGGTGCTGCTGACCGGGGGGTGAGACGAGCCCGCTTTTTTGTGGTGCGGGAAACACCTGTGGGTATGCCCTCCGTGCTGCTGGAGTTGGGATACGTAACCAACCCAACCGAAGGGCGAAAATTGGCTACTGCCGAATATCAGGCTATTTTGGCGCGGGCCATTGCCGATGGCATTGAGACTTTCTTGCGCAGTCGCTAGCCGTTGGCTGAGCTTGTTCATGTCTATCGGATCTCTCAATTGATCCTTAATTGATCGAATTGACGATCCAGTTGGCCCAGTTGATCTCAGAGGGAAGGCAGGGAATCTGTCGCCGAGATTCTCGAAAGCAGGGTAGGATACAGCAGCTTAGGCCAAGGTGTTGAGGAGAACGGAGCATGCAGTGGGAGTGGAAATCAGAGCCAGATCCCAGTTGGCCAATTGGGGTGTTTGACAGCGGCTTGGGCGGGCTGACGGTTTGGCGAGCCTTACGCCGCCGGCTCCCCCAGGAACGGCTCATCTACTTCGGCGACACAGCGCGGTTGCCCTATGGGGAACGCTCGCCAGAGGAGATCCTGGCCTTTGTGCGGCAAATTCTGACGTGGATGCAGGCGCAGCCGGTGAAGCTGGTGGTGATGGCCTGCAATACCAGCTCGGCCTTGGCTCTGGACCACGTGCGGCAGGAGTTTGCCCTGCCCATTCTAGGGTTAATCCTACCCGGCGCCCAGGCAGCACTGGCCCAAGGATCCCGCATTGGGGTGCTCGCCACGGTGGCCACGGTCAAGAGTCGCGCTTACTCAAGAGCCATTCAAGAGTACAGCGCTCTGGATCCCAAACGTTTTCCGTACCCCGTTTACTGTTGGGAGCAGGCCTGCCCTGAGTTCGTCCCTCTCATTGAAGCCGGATGGCTGGATAGCCCTGCTCTGCGACAGGCGGCTGAACGCTACCTGCAACCGCTGTTGCAACAGGGGATCGATACTCTTGTCTATGGCTGTACTCACTACCCCCTGCTGGATCCAATCCTGAAGCCTTTGCTGCCGTCCTCGGTCAAACGGGTAGATCCAGGGATGGCGCTGGTGGGATCCCTGGCCCGCGAATTGAGTTTGTGGGACTTGCGTCGCCCCTTGACCGCTGCTTGGGGAGAACCCCACCGTTTCTACGTGAGCGGGGATCCAGAGCGATTTGCCCAGTTGGCCACTCCTTGGTTGGGCTTTCGGCCCCAGGTAGAACGGGTGGAATTGCCGGCTTTGGATGTCAGCAACTCCCTCCGCCCCTGAGCGCCCTTCTCCTCGGGGATAAAGATTGGGGGCCCCTCAACGGGTCATCACCTGCAAGGGGAAACGTTCCGCCAGCTCCCCCTCCACTTTGGGAAGCCATTCCTCTTGGAACACCCACACCTGCCCCTGCTGTACACGGCCATCGGGGTTTTGCGTCAGCTCCAGCCAATACACGAATTGGTTTCCCCGCAGCACCACCCCTTGGATGGCAAGGGCCAAGGTATAGCCCGGACTGCCTGCCAGAGCTTCTGGGGATGGGTAGCGAATCACCTCCACTGCCTGATCCAGATCGGCGGCGATCTCCGGCCCATAGACATCGCGAATGGCTTGAAAGAGGTCTTCTGCCGTCAGTCCTTGGGGGCGAAAGAACGTCATCCGCTCCGAGCGAATCGTCTCCCGATCCAGCGGGTTGATGATCCGTCCCGGCGGAGCCACCGAAGCCAAGAACGTAAAACGGGATCCATCCGGCTCCACTCGGTTGATGTTCAGGGTTTCGCCCGGACGGGGCCGCAGCACAGGATTGTCCCTCACCCAGGCCGCCACCTGATCCGGAGATTGCCCAGGGATCCCCCAAGCCGCCGACCGAAGGCCCGCCACTGCCCAGCAGGCCATTGCCAAACCGGTTCCTCGCACCCAGCGCAGCCTTTTGCCCCAGCAGGACAGAGCCCTTGTTGGCTTTGCACCCAAGACCGGCCAGCGATTGCAACGCACGTTCCCATTCCTCCGGGCAAACAACACAAAAACACCACAGTAGAATTAGAGAGACTAAGAGATAAATTGAGCGGGCATGGGCAGATCCATCCTCGATGCAAGCGCCCAACAGTCTTGCCCCTCCCCACTGTATCTGAAGATGTCGGTGCGCCTGTTGCGTCTGAGCGCGAGCATTGCGGCCAATGGTTGCAAAGATCCCTCGGCAAGATGCGCAGATCCCCACGGCCTGATCCCGCAAAACGTAAAAAATACCTTAAGATAAGATCAACGGTAAGCAAATCTCATACGCACTAGGTCAGCACCTCAGGAGGTAACCGATGGCTCTCGTTGCAATGCGGACGCTGCTGGATCATGCCGCCGAACATGGCTACGGCATTCCTGCCTTCAACGTCAACAACATGGAGCAGATCCAAGCGATCATGCAGGCAGCCCATGAAACCAACAGCCCCGTTATCCTGCAAGCCTCTCGAGGAGCACGCAAGTATGCGGGCGAGAACTTTCTGCGGCACCTGATCCTGGCGGCAGTGGAGACCTACCCCCACATCCCCGTCGCCATGCACCAAGACCACGGCAATAGCCCGGCTACCTGCTATTCCGCCATCCGCAACGGCTTCACCAGCGTCATGATGGATGGATCCCTCAAGGAAGATGCCAAGACCCCGGCCAGCTACGAGTACAACGTGGCCGTTACCTCCGAGGTGGTGAAAGTGGCTCATGCAATCGGGGTGAGTGTGGAAGGGGAACTGGGCTGCCTGGGATCCCTGGAAACGGGCCGTGGGGAAGCGGAAGATGGCCACGGCGCGGAAGAGGCGCTCAGCCATGACCAACTCCTCACCGACCCCGACCAAGCGGTGGACTTTGTGGAGCGAACTCAGGTGGATGCGCTGGCCGTAGCCATTGGTACCAGCCATGGCGCCTACAAGTTCTCCCGGAAGCCCACTGGTGACATCCTCGACATGGAGCGCATCGCCGAGATCCACCGCCGCCTGCCCAACACGCACCTGGTGATGCACGGTTCCTCCTCGGTGCCCAAGGAGCTGATCGACATCATCAACGAATACGGCGGCTCCATTCCCGAGACTTACGGTGTGCCGCTGGAAGAAATTCAGCGGGGCATCCAAAATGGAGTGCGCAAAGTAAACATCGACACCGACAACCGCCTGGCCATCACGGCTGCCGTGCGTCGCGCCCTGGCCGAGAATCCGAAAGAGTTTGACCCCCGCCACTTCCTCAAGCCTTCCATCAAGGAAATGCAAAAAGTCTGTGCTGAGCGCTACATTGCCTTCGGCTGTGCTGGCCATGGCACCAAAGTTCCGGTGGTTACCTTGGATGAGATGGCAGCCAAGTATGCTTCTGGAGCTTTGGCGGCTCAGGTGAAGAAGACCGTTGCGGTCTAGTCCCCACATCCTGCAAGAACTCTGGAATGCTTGCCGGGGCGCTTCCAGGGTTTTCCTTGGAGATCAGCTAGGTCACTGGACTCAGATTGGACAAATAAGGGGATCCAGCTGGGATCCCCTTTTGCTTTGGAGGAACTTGATGCGTTTTGGGGGTCAGGCAGCTTTTGCCGCAGAACGTTTTTCCGTCTCAATTTGATGGTTCAGCAACGCCAAGCTTAGGCAGTCCAACAGTTCCAGGTCAGCCTCAGAGTAGCGCCGCTGAAAGAGCAGCTCATTGATGCGGTTCTCTTGGTCCAAGCTGAGGAAGCTGCTGCGGAACACCTGCTCCACGATTTCTTGGATGCTGGAGGGCAGAGTAACAGAGTCAAGACTTGTATTCATGGCTGGTTCTGTTTGAGAGATGGCTTTTGAAGGGAGAAGACTATCTTTGCCAAGAGGTGAGGTAGCGCTGCTCGATGTCCTGCAGGGAAAGATGGGAAGCCCTGGGCCGCGGCTCATTCACGGAGGAGACATCGTTCTGCCACTTGAGGGATACTCCCAGCAGTGCTCCCAAAGAGAAGCTCTCGCTCAATAGGGCTGCTATGCGGTAAGTACGGTAGTCCAGGGTTAGATCTTCACTGACTTGCATCTGTGTTTTCTCCGTATTTCTAACGCTCATGCCCCTATCGTAGCCTCGAGATCAGTGGAAGTACAGAGAAACATCGAGGATTTGCGTAGGCAATTTGTACGTTTCTTCTACGCGATTTGGCGGATATCGGTGGGATCCCAGGGGTCTTTGGGGCGGGTTCAGGGTTGAGTCAGGGATCCCAGCCCAGCAGAGCACAGATGTCCGCAGCCAGGGTGGCGGCGTTGAAGGGTTTGCCGATGAGGCCATTGGCTCCAAGCTGAGCCAGAGAGGAGGGTGAAACTGGGAAATTGACATCCTCCCCGGCCTGAAGGCTGGAGATTCCTACCACGCTACGCATGGATG
>NZ_JANSIB010000089.1:0-12922 GCF_047461895.1 Synechococcus sp. R55.8
ACCCAAGCTACAGAGAAGGGGTTTATCTTTCGCTGCCGGCTGCTCCAGCAAGATGGCTCTTGCGAGCCGGAGATTGGCACCAAAGCCTACGGCTACTTTCAAAACGAGGCCGAAGCTATTCTGGCGGGCATGGTCTGGATCGACCGGCAGCAACTGCCAGATCACCTAGACGGTCTACTGTTTGACAATGAGGAGCCGGAAGGTTAGATAGGGGCTTCTTCTCGCACCAGCCGCTCCCAACCCAAGCCTTTGAGGGCAGCATTGCGCCGCAGCGGTCGGGTCACCAGCTCCAGCAGAGCCTGGGTGTTGCCGAAGCCGTGGATCTGGGCGAAGGTGAACTCCACCGACCACTTGGTGGTTATCCCCCGTGCCTCTAGGGGGTTGGCGTGGGCCATACCTGTGATCACCAGATCCGGCTGCAGGGCCTTGATGCGCTGGATTTGGTTGTAGTTATCCGGCTTTTCTACGATGGTGGGCTTGGGCACTCCCATCTCTTCGCAGGTGCGCTCCAAGAGGGCCAGCTCAGCCGCTTGGTAGCGTTTGTCCATGTAAGGGATCCCAATTTCCTGCACCGTCATACCACAGCGCACCAGGAAACGGGCCAGCGAGATCTCCAGCAGGTTATCGCCCATGAAGAAAACGCTCTTGCCCCGCAGCAGCTCCCGATAATCCCGAACCTGGGGATGGTTCCACACTTCCGCTTCCCGCTCTGCCAAGCCTTGAGTTGGGATCCCCAATTCGCGGGCAATGGCTTCTATCCAGGCGCGGGTGCCATCCGGCCCGATGGGAAAAGGAGCGGTGATGAGCTTAGCCTTTTTGCGGCGTACCAGCGTGGTGGCTGTGCGGCTGAGGAAAGGATTCACCCCCACCACATAGGTGCCCGGCTTGATGGCCGGCAGCTCCCCATAGCGTTTGGCCGGCAACCAGCCGGAGACGCGGATCCCGTGTTTCTTCAGCTCCAGGGTGAGTTGGGTAACCACCGGATCGGGCACCGAGCCGAAGATCACCAAGGGAGGATGCTTGTGGAAGCCTTCCTCCTCTTTCTTTGTTCCAGAGCGGAGCCCGTAAAAAAGCGCCTGGAGACCCCCGCGGGTTTCCTGCTCCTCTGCCCGCACCTGCTCTGGGCAGCGTTGAGCCATCGAGGCCAAAACCGTGTCTTCCCCTTGGGTAAAAGCGTAGTCGAGGCCATTGGCCCGGGCCACCACAATCGGGATCCCGATCTCCCCTTCCAGCTTCTGGGCTAGGCCCTCCAGATCCATTTTGATGATCTCGGTGGTGCAGGTGCCGATCCAAACAATCACGCTGGGATTGCGATCCCGCTGAATTTGCAGGCACAGCCGCTTCAGCTCCTCATAGTCGTTGAGCTTGGCGCTAATATCCCCCTCTTCCAGCTCCGCCATGGCATAGCGGGGCTCGGCAAAGATCATCACCCCCATGGCGTTTTGCAGAAAGTAGCCACAGGTTTTGGTGCCGATGACCAAAAAGAAGCTGTCTTCAATTTTTTGATAAAGCCAAGCTACACAACTAATCGGGCAAAAGGTATGGTAGTTGCCGGTTTCGCACTGGAAGTTAAGGGCGTTGGCACTATCCAAAGCAGCATTCATGCTCGTCTCCTAAAAACATAAAAGAAGGGAACGTTGCCAACTAGAGGGCTACCAACTGGGGCACACCCACCAATTTTTCGCTGAGATCCCAAAGCAGTTTGGCCTTGGCATCGTCTGCCGCCTCGTCAGAGACTTCTTGGTTAAAGGGCTTGGCATTCTTGCGTTGCCGGTTACCCCAGCTCCAGTAGAATCCCGACCGACGAAACTCGGGATCGGCCACCACTTGGGCCACCCGCTCTCCGGCCAATTCCTCAGAAACAAATCCGCCCGTGATGTTTTTTTGAAACCAGGGGAAAAGTTTTTGAAACAGGGGATAGTGATGGCGGAACAGAGCCGTGGTGGCTACACACCCCGGATAGAGGGAGAGGAAGGTGATGCCAGTGCTTTCGTGGAAGCGGCGGTGCAGCTCGCGCATGGTGAGGATATTGCAGACTTTGCTGTCTTTGTAGGCTTTCACCGGATCGAATTTGCCGCCGTCCGCCATGCTGATGGGATCCTTAAAGCCCTGGGCAAATCCCCGCAGATCCCCCAGGTGGGGTTGGGGTGGGATCTTACCCCCCAGCTCTTTGGGATTGTGGGTAACCGTGCCCAAGATCACCAGCCGCCGATCCGGATAGGTGGAGCGTTTCAGATCCTCCAGCATCAAGTGGCAGAGCAAGAAATGCCCCAGATGGTTGGTGGCCATGGTCAGCTCATATCCTTCCGGGCTGCGCAAGGGCTGCTTGAGCAAGGGCATGTAGATGGCGGCATTACAGACCAAGGCGTCCAAGGAACGGCCCCAGTTGCGGAATTGCTCGACAAACCGCCGCACGCTGGCCAAGCTGGCTAGGTCGATCTGCATCAGGGTATAGCTGCCCTGGGGGATCCCCACTTGCTGGGCCGCCCGGTAGGCTTTGTCCAGATCCCGACAGGCCATCACCACGTGCCAGCCGCGCTTGGCCAAGGCCAAAGCTGAGTACAGGCCAACACCCGAGGAAGCTCCGGTAATCACGACGGTGGGTTGCTCTTGTCCTTGCATATCCAACTCCTGTGCCATTTCCTTCCCAAAGCGGGATCCCCAGGGATCCCTGCAGGATCCATCTTGGAGTGGAAAGCGGATCGGACAACAAATTGATAAGGTTTGCGACGGTTTTCCGAAACAGTGGCTTCATCTTTGGACACACTGCCCAAGCCGGCAGGGGATCCCTTACACCAAGGCCAGTTGGCGGGCTGGAGTGTTGTAAAAGTCGGAGAGCAAAGCAAACAGCTCCCGATCCTCGGCAGGTTGGGGCACGATCCCTTCCGGACGGGCCAGCAGCTCATCGGCGATGTTCAGGTAGTACTGGCAGACAGGCTCCAGGCTGGGATCGGTTTCCGCCATCTCGAAGAGGGTTTTGCCCTTGACCCGCGAGACGCGAATATCTTCAATGAGGGGAAGCACCTCGATAACCGGCATGGGAACTGCCGAGACGTATTTGTCAATCAGATCCCGCTTACTGGTGCGATTGCCGATCAGCCCGGCCAACCGCAGCTTGCGGGTTTTGGCCTTTTCTCGCACCGAGGCAGCAATCCGATTGGCGGCAAACAGGGCATCAAAGCCGTTGTCGGTTACGATCAGGCAGTAGTCGGCGTAGTTGAGGGGAGCCGCAAAACCGCCGCACACCACATCCCCCAGCACATCGAAGAGGATGACATCGTACTCATCGAAGGCGTTCAGCTCCTTCAGGAGTTTGACGGTTTCCCCCACCACATAGCCGCCACAGCCGGCCCCTGCCGGGGGCCCACCCGCTTCCACGCAGTCCACGCCGCCGTAGCCGCGGTAGATCACATCTTCTGGGTAGATGTCTTCGTGGTGATAGCCCTTGGCTTCCAGGGTGTCGATGATGGTGGGGATGAGAAAGCCGGTCAGGGTGAAGGTGCTGTCGTGCTTGGGATCACAGCCAATCTGCAAGACCTTTTTGCCCCGCCTGGCCAAGGCCACCGAGATGTTGCAACTGGTGGTGGATTTGCCGATCCCACCTTTTCCGTAAACTGCCAACTTCACAGCGCGTTCCTCCATGGGGCAGACAAGGGACATTATCGGCAGCCAACCCGCCCCCTGAGAACTGTTGCGAAGGATAAAGGTGGATCCCTCAAAAAGCTAGAAGTTCCCAGATCTTGCAAATGGTCCTAAGAAAGTTCCCAGGGCTTCTCAAGTCGATTTTTGAGGTTTTTCCCGATTTTAGTTTTAGATATACTTTCATCAGTGATCAAAAGAAAACAATTCCAGATGGCAATTCACCCAAATCGGGAAGGATTCAGCTATGCCATGGCGCTGATCCCGTCCTCTTGGCTTGTCGCTGAGGCAGGTCTGGGCTGAGAAAGAATCAAGAATGGTCTCAATTCTGGGGGGAAGGTGGGGAGAACCCTTCACTCTCAGGGATCAAAGGCAAAAGTAACTCGCACCGCTCCTGCAGAATCCACCTCGATCCTGCGCAGGAATTCCCGCAGGTAGGCACGCCGTTCGGTCTCGCTGAGGTCTTGCCAGAAGGGCGGGATGGAGAGGGTTTGGATGGTCTGGGTGAGGTTGGCGGGGGGGAGTTGCTCCAGCTTTTGGGCCAAGCGGGCCGTCTCTGCTCGCAACTGGTAGCGACGCTGGGCCAGAGAGGCTTCGTCCATCAGTCCAGATTGCTGTAGCTCTTCCAATTGCCGCAGCCGCTCGGCGTTGGCCTGGATTTGGGCTTGGAGCTCTTGGCGGACTTGGGTGAGGGCTTGTCGATCCAGCGTCTGGGCGCGTTGGGGCAGTTGTTCGCACACCTGCCGGATCACCTCCTGCAGGACTTCGGTGTAGGGGAGGCTGTAGCGACAGGTTTGGCAGCGCAGATAGAGGTAGAGGGATCCGTTCTTTTTCGCCTTGCGAGGGGTGGTTTGCACAATGCGCAGAAGGCTGCCACAAGCGCAGCAATGAACCAGGCCGGCCAAAGCGCGGGGAGCACTGGCGCTGCGACGCGGGATCCCTTGGTTGCGTTTGAGCCAGCGATCGATCTGGGCGGCTTCCGTGCGGCTGAGAAGGGCCGGGTGAGTGTCCCGCAGGGTGGTGCCGTCGGCATAGGCCAGATCCCCGCGGTATACCGGGTTGAGCAGCCAGTTGCGTCCGGTAGCCACAGAAATCCGCTTGTGGTGTTTTTCTTCCAAAAAGCGCACCGCCTGCCGCAGGGATCCGTAGAGGAGAAAGTGCTGGAAAAAATCCTGAACGATGCTGGCCTGCCGGCGATCCAGCACGTAGCGTTCCCCTTCGCGGCGGTAGCCAAAGGGGGCAGGGCCGGGGGGAGGCTTGCCCGCCAGGCGGTTTTGGGCTTGGCTGCAGCAGAGGCGGCGGCTTTGCAACTGATGGGGGATCTCGGCCAGCAGCGGGATCCAATCGGCAGCCTTGGTGGGGGTTTGCAGACCGGATTCGGTGACCAAGCTGAGGCGGATCCCGGAGTGTTGGATTTGCAGCAGCCGCTCGTGGATTTCATCCGCCCGATCCCCCAGATCCGACAGGCGCAAGAGCAGCACTTCCTGCACCCAGCCGGCTGTGATGCGTCGGAACAGCTCCTCCAGATAGGTTCGGGATCCCCAATCGTGCAGGATGGGATCGGCCCCTCGCCCCTGGAGCCAGGCCAACTCCTGTTCCGGCAAAGGAGCATGGGAAGGCGTGTAGAGGTAGCCGCAAACGCTCATGGACAAGCCATTCAACTATTGTCACCGCCGCTGCGCCAGAACGGAATCAAGCACCTGGCGAATGTTGCCCTGGGCCTGTTGCAAGTGCTGACGAGCTTCCTGAGCAGAGCACCCCATCAAGGCCACAAGGATGGCGGTTTTCACCTCTCCATCACAAGCCTGCAGCAATTGGGCAGCCGTAGTGGGATCCAGATCGCAGGCTAGGGCCACCATTCGCTCCGCCCGCTGCTTGAGCTTGGCATTGCTGGCCTGGAGATCCACCATTAGGTTGCCATAGGTCTTGCCCAAGCGGATCATCACTCCAGTGGAGATCGTGTTCAACACCAGCTTTTGGGCTGTGCCGGCTTTCATGCGGGTGGATCCGAGGATCACCTCCGGCCCCACCAAAGGGGCAATGGCAATGTCCACCTGCTCGGTTAGCGGGGAAGGGTGATTGCAGGCCAGGCCAATCGTGAGCGCCCCCATGCTCCTAGCGGCTTGGATCCCACCCAGCACATAGGGGGTACGACCGCTGGCAGCAATTCCCACCACACTATCTTGAGCTTGGAGGTGGAGACTCTCCAGAGCGCGGGCAGCCGCTTCCGCGTCATCCTCTGCGCCTTCTACCGCCTGGGTCAGGGCCCTTTCCCCCCCGGCGATCAAAGCCACCACCTGTGCGGGGGAAGTGCCAAAAGTGGGCGGGCACTCAGCCGCATCCAGCACCCCCAGCCGACCTGAGGTTCCTGCCCCGATATAGATCAGCCGCCCGCCGTGACGCATCCGCTGGGCAATGGCATCGATGGCTTGGGCAATCGGCTCTGCTTGAGCAGCCACCGCTTCCGGCACCCGCCGATCCTCAGCGTTGATCCGTTTCACCAGTTCCCAGGTGCTGAGACGGTCGATCTCGGCTGTAGCCGGGTTGGGGCTTTCGGTCAGGGATCCGGGATCCCAAGCCAATTGTGGAGAAACCATGGCAGCGCTTGTCCAGGCAAGAGGGATCCGCCTTCAGGGATCCTACACTTTGTCTTCTCGGATTCTATCGGTGGCAGGGGGCTCTCCTGAGGGAGCAGTGGAGGGAAAAACTGCGCCAACAGCACCACAACAAGGGCAAGGAGCACCAAGCCGGCCCCCTTCGCCAACGTCCATTCAACCAAAACCTCTGCCAGCGGAAACGCAGCGCGGCCATTCTCCAAAGATGCCCCCATCACAAGCGGCGACCAGCCCAAATACGCCTCAGTCGGCAGCCCAACCGGTGAATTGACGAAGGCGAGCGCCGCCTAGTGGCGGTACTCTAGAAGGTGTTCTAAGGACTCCGTCCCGCTACTGCGATGAGTAAGTCCATGCAAGCGATGGCAAGGACTCCGTCCCGCTACCGCGACCAGCCTGCCCTGCGCATCTTGATCGTGCGCCATGGTGAGAGCACCTTTAACCTGGAAAATCGCATTCAAGGCCGCTCCGATCTCTCCCGGCTCACCCCCACTGGAGAAGGGCAGGCGCAGCGTGTAGCCGAGGCCCTGGCCGGGATCCCGTTGGATTGCGCCTATTGCAGCCCCCTGTCTCGCGCCCTCGATACCGCTCGCGTCATTTTGAAAGACCGAGAAGGGATCCCTCTGCACGTTACCGATCAACTGCGGGAGATCGACCTGACAGCCTGGGAAGGGCTGACCTTTGCCGAGGTGCAGGAGAAATACCCCGAAGATTACCATCTGTGGCGGCACCATCCCGACACCCTGGAGCTAGAGGGCCGCTTTCCGGTGCGGGATCTCTGGCAGCAGGCGCAGGGGTTTTGGGAAATGCTGGCTTTCCATCTGCAATCGGCTTCGGGCCCCTGGAACCATGGAGCGGATCCCTCCCCAAGGCAGCCCCTCAATATCCTCATCGTGGGCCACAGCGGCATCAATCGCGCCCTGGTCAGCACCGCTATCGGCCTGGGGCCACACCACTATCACCGCCTCGGGCAGGATAACTGCGCCATCAGCGTTCTCAATTTTCCCGAGGGCCTGCAGGGGCCGCCACAACTGGAATCTCTGAACATCACCGCTCACCTCGGCCAAGCCCTGCCCAAGCGCAAGCAGGGGATGCGCATCTTGCTGGTGCGGCATGGGGAAACCCAATGGAACCGAGAGCGCCGTTTTCAAGGGCAGCGGGATATCCCCCTCAATGCCACCGGGGAGGAACAGGCAGCCAAGGTGGCAGAATTTTTGGCCACTCAACCTCTGCAACTGGCCTTCTCCAGCCCCCTGAAGCGCCCTTGGGCCACAGCCGATGCCATCTGCAGCAACCACAGCAACCTCATTTTGCGCCCAATGCCCGACTTGCAAGAGATCTGCCACGGCGACTGGGAGGGCAAGCTGCAAAGCGAAGTCGAAGCCGAATACCCCGGCGAGCTGGAGCGCTGGCAACGGGATCCCGCCAGTGTGCAGATGCCCAATGGGGAAAACCTTCACCAGGTGTGGGAGCGCACTCGCTCCGCTTGGCAGGAGCTTTTGGCCATCACCGCAGCCCAGTTTCCTCAGGGCACAGCGGTTGTTGTTGCCCACGATGCCATCAACAAGGCGATCATCTGTCAGTTGTTCGACCTTTCCCCCCAAGCCTTTTGGATCTTCAAGCAGGGGAATGGCGCCATTACGGTGATCGACTATCCAGAAGGCAAGGAGGGTGCCCCGGTTTTGAAGGTGTTGAACCTCACCACCCATCTGTCCGGCCAGATCTTGGACTGCACCACCGCTGGAGCTTTGTAAAGATGGGCTCATCCCCTCTCCGCGAGCTAACAGGACGACTAACAGGACAAAATGTGCATCTCCAGGGAGTGCGCCTGTTGGATCCTTGGCGTCAGCGGGATGAAGTAACCGATGTGTGGTTGCAGGAGGGTCGTCTGCGGACCACCGAGCCGGCAGGGATCCCTGCCGATATCCCCGCCATCAATGGCTCAGGTTGGGTGGTGGGGCCGGGTTTGCTGGATCTGTATGCCCACAGCGGCGAGGGGGTTGGCAACGGTCGCGTAAGCGGTGCGGAGCACTTTCTGGCCCACAGTCGGGAAACCCTGACCTCTTTGGCTGCAGCGGCTTTGGCGGGAGGCTTTACCCAGGTGGGGCTTCTGCCCACCCCCCTTCCCGGAAGCGGCTTTTTTCCGGTGCTGGATCGCCCGGAGCACTTGAACCGCTACCCCCGCCAACGTGGGGATCCCCGCTGGCTGCCCTGGGCTGCCCTGAGCGTGGGTGGCCAAGGAGAAACTCCAACCCCCTGGGGAGAACTGGCGCAAGCGGGAGCAGTTGGCTTTGCAGAGGTTCAGCCACTGCGCTCCTTGGCTTTGGTGCGGCGGGCTCTGGAGTATTTGCGGCTGGGGAAGAAACCCCTGCTGCTCTGGGCCTGGGATCCCACCTTGGCCGGGCAAGGTAGCCTCTACGAAGGGATCTGGGCGCTGCGCCTAGGGCTGAAAGGGATCCCTGCCAGTGCTGAAACTGCCGCTCTGGCCCGCCTTCTGGAGATGATCAGGAGCGTTCCTTCCCCCCCGCCCGTGCACATCATGCGCCTGAGCCAAGCCCGCAGCCTGGAGCTGATCCAACAGGCCCAAGCAGAAGGACTGCCGGTTACCGCCAGCACCACTTGGATGCACCTGATCTTGTCCGAAGAGGCCGTCCTTGAGCATCGCTACGATCCCCACCTTCGTCTCCTGCCCCCTCTTCCCAGCGCCGGCGACCGAGAGGCTCTGATCGCCGGGATCCGTTCCGGCAACTTGGGGATCGCTACGGATCACCACCCCTACACCTACGAAGAGAAAACCCTGCCCTTTGCCGATGCCCCGCCGGGGGCGATGGGCCTGGAGCTGGCTCTGCCGCTGCTGTGGCACCATTTGGTAGAAACGGGATCCCTGACGGCGCTGCAACTGTGGTCTGCCCTCAGCCTGTACCCGGCCCGCTGCCTAAACCTAGATCCGCCCACCCTTACCCCCCACAGCGACTGGGTGCTGTTTGATCCCACCCACCCTTGGACGGTTTCTGTTGCCACTCTCCACTCCCGATCGCCAGCGACTCCCTGGCTGGAGAAAACCCTGTGCGGCAAAGTGCTGCACACCCATGTTGAGGAGATCCCCTCCGGCAGCTCCACCCCTCGATCCTGAAGAAGGCCGACAAGACCTGTCCGGCGGATGTTTAAGGACTCCGTCCCGCTAGCGCGAACAGAGTCCGCTTGGAGAAAGAGCCAATTCAAAATAAAAAAATAATGATCAAGACCGAGATCCGCTTGCCTCAGTGGGACAGAGTCCTTAATTCAAAAATTCAAAACTCCCCGGCCAGAGCGGCTACGCAACGCTCACACAGCTCTGGATGCTCGGCAAATTCCCCCACACGGGTGGAATAGTTCCAGCAGCGCACGCACTTTTGGCCGTCAGCCGGAAAAACAGAGATCTGCAAGCCTTGACCTGAGGTTTTCTCCAGTTCCACCTGTGAGGTGATGAACAAGTAGCGCAACTCGGCAGCCCGCTCCTGCAAAAGAGCGTATAGGCCGGGATCCGCTACCTTCAGAATGACCTTGGCCTCGGTGGAAGCGCCGATGGGCTTAAAGGACTCCGTCCCGCTAACGCGACCGGTACGGGCTTGCTCCAGAGCCTTGTTCACCTCTTGGCGCACCTCTCGCAGCTGCTCCCAAATGGCCGCCAACTGGGGATCCCGCCAGTGCTCCGGCAGCTTCATCCACCCCCCCTCAAACACCGAACGGGTGGGCTTGGGATAGGGTAGATGGCTCCAAATCTCTTCGGCCAGGTGGGAGAGAACGGGGGCGATGGCCTTGGCCAAGTTCTCCAGCAACAGGGAGAGCACCGTTTGACATTGGCGCCGCCGTAGACTTTGGGCATGGCTAATGTAGAGGCGATCCTTGGCAATATCCAGGTAAAAGTTGGAGAGATCCACCACACAGAAGTTCTGAATCGCCTGGAAAAAGCGGTAGAACTGATAGCTGGCAAAAGATTCGCCGATCTCGGATCCCACCTCGTGCAGGCGGTGCAAAATGTAGCGGTCTAGCTCCGTCAAGGCTTCAAAAGGAACGGCATCCTGAGTTGGATTGAAGTCGTAGAGGTTGCTCAGCAAAAAGCGAGCTGTGTTGCGGATTTTGCGATATACATCCGCCATTTGCCCAAGAATGGTCTTGCCCAGCGGCACATCCCCGGAGTAGTCCACACTGGAGACCCACAGGCGCAGCACATCCGCCCCGTAGGCGGGATCCGTCTGGGGATCTTTGCCGCCGTTAATTAACACCATCGGATCGATGACATTGCCCAGGGACTTGCTCATTTTCTGGCCTTTCTCGTCCAGCACAAACCCATGGGTGAGCACCGCCTTGTAGGGGGCATGGCCGTTGACGGCCACGGAGGTAAGCAAACTGGATTGGAACCAGCCCCGGTGTTGGTCGGAGCCCTCCAAATACAGATCCACCGGGTAGCCCAGCCCTTGGGCCTTGGCCACCGCTGCCCAGGAGGAGCCGGAGTCAAACCAGACATCCATGGTGTCTGTGCCCTTGCGGTAGGTGCGGCCATTGCGGCGGTACTTCTCCGGCAGCAACTCCTCCACCGGGCGCTGCCACCAGGCGTCGGATCCCTCCTGGGCAAAAATGGCCTTGATGTGGTCGAGGGTCTCGGCGGTGAGCAGAACCTCGCCGGTTTCTTCGTCGTAAAAGACGGGGATGGGCACGCCCCAAGCCCGCTGGCGGGAAATACACCAATCCGAGCGCTCCGACACCATAGCAGTGATGCGGTTCTCCCCGATGGCCGGGATCCATTTCACGGTTTTAATGGCCTGCAGGGCCAGCTCCCGGAAGCCAGCTACAGACGCAAACCACTGCTCGGTGGCCCGGAAAATCGTTGGCTCTTTCGTGCGCCAGTCGTAGGGATATTTGTGGTTGTAGGGCTCTTCCTTGAGCAAAGCCCCCGCAGCCTGCAGAGCCTGGATGACAGCAGCATTGCCGCTGGTCTCCGGCTTCTTGGAGAGCACATCCAACCCGACGAACTGGGATCCGGCCTCGGCGGTAAATCTCCCCTGATCGTCCACAGGGCTGAGAATGGGCAGACCATACTTTTGGCCGGTTTTGAAGTCATCTTCCCCATGCCCCGGAGCTGTGTGCACAATGCCGGTGCCGGACTCGGTGGTGACATAGTCCCCCAGCACGCAGAGGCTGGCGCGGTCAAAGAGGGGGTGCCGTCCTTGACTGTATTCCAGGGCGGATCCCGGCAGGGTGGCCTTGATCTCCAGAGGCGTCTCCAGAACCTTCTCCAGCCGCTCCCGCAGATCGGCGGCGATCAACAGCAGGCCGAAGCGGGGAGACTCCACCACTGCATAGGTGAGCTTGGGGTTAAAGCAGAGAGCCAGGTTGGCCGGGATCGTCCAAGGGGTGGTGGTCCAGATGGCTGCCCGCAGGCCCGGCATGAAAGGCTCCAAAACCGGCTGCGCCGCCGGGCTGAGGCTCTGCAGGGGAAAGGCCACGTAGATGCTGGGGGAGATGTGGTTGTCAGGGTACTCCAGCTCCGCTTCCGCCAGAGCCGTCTGGGAGCTGGGGCTCCAGTGGACGGGTTTGAGGCCGCGGTAGATGTAGCCCTTGAGGGCCATTTGTCCAAACACCTCAATTTGTGCGGCTTCGTACTCCGGCGACAGCGTCAGGTAGGGCCGATCCCAGGATCCCCATACCCCCAGGCGCTGAAAACTGGCCCGCTGCACATCAACGTAGTGCAGGGCGTACTCCTTGGCTTTTTGTCGCAGCTGCAGAGGGGTGAGGTTTTCCCGCTCCTGCGGGGTGAGGCTTTGCAACACTTTCAGTTCGATGGGCAGGCCGTGGCAATCCCAGCCGGGCACGTAGCGCACCTTGCGCCCTTGCAAGATGTGGTACTTGTTCACAATGTCCTTGAGGATCTTGTTGAGGGTGGTGCCCATGTGGATATCGCCATTGGCGTAGGGCGGTCCATCGTGCAGGACAAAGGGATCCCCAGGATTGTGGTCGGCAAGGCGCTGGTAGATTTGCTCTTCCTGCCAAAAGGCTTGAATGGCGGGTTCTCTCTTGGCGGCCTCTGCCCGCATGGGAAACTGAGTTTGGGGCAGGTTGAGGGTACTTTTGTAGTCCACGGCAACTCGAGCCAACTAGAGGGCGTCCTTCTATCCTACGCTGTTGCCTTATCCTCAGCAGTCCATCCCTCACCCCTCTTGTGGGACAGGGGATCCGAAGCCCACGGTCACCCAGAGCGCCTGGAGCTCTCAAACGGCTCCAACAAACCACCGCATGAACTCCCTGATCGAGAAAACAAGAAAAGATTTGTGCTAGTCTCAGGGTGTCGTTTAGTAAGGGAGGTTCCTGCGGATGCCAGATAGTAGTAGTTGTAAGGGTCGTCAAGTTGGGTTCAGCCGGCTGTGCGCCGGGGCTGTTCTCTAACGGTCTGAACTTAGATCCTTCAGTCTGCTGAAGAGTCTTCGCGTTCTGGCTCGCTTGGAGTTCCTCCCGGCAGTCAGGTTCCAGTTGAAGGCCCGCTAGACCGCTCTTTCCCTGACCGCCTGTTGTTGCCTTGGGGGTGGGAGAGAGCGGATAGTTTTGCAGATAGCTGTAGCGGGGCTTGGAATGGACGGGCGTGTAAACTACCCGGCTCCGACCGCTAAGCGGTACGGAGCGGGCTTTCAGTAGCC
>NZ_JANSIB010000090.1:0-12659 GCF_047461895.1 Synechococcus sp. R55.8
GGTACTGTGCTGGGCCGTCATCAACCGGCAGGTGCAGACCTACAAGCAGTTTGTAAATGATGTAAATGATCAGATCCCTGTTTACTTGCCGTTCCTCATCCGCTGAGGGGATCCCACATGCATGGTCAAGTCGCGATTTTTGTGGGTTTCTCTTCCGCGGCCCAAAGCGGGCCCATGTCCAGGTAACGCCGGAAAGCCCAGTCCTCCGTGGCCCTCAGCATCACCACCGTGGCCAGATTCACCAGGCTCCCCTCGCCGGGGAAGACCCCAACCACCCTGGTCCGCCGCTTCACCTCACGGATAAGCCGCTCCAGCACATTCGTGCTCTTGATGTGCCGCTGGTGGACCCCGGGAAAGTCCAGGTAGGTCAGGGCCTCCCCCAGACCCTGGGCAAACACCTCCACCGCCCGCTTAAACCGGTCCCGGTAACGCTCAACGAACTCCTGGGCCAGAGATTCCGCCGTGCCCCGCCGCCGCGCCACAAACACCTCCTGGAGCTCCTCGGCCACTACACCCCGCTCCGACTGCGGCACATGAGCTAAAACGTTCCGTATAAAGTATAAAGTGCACCACGCACCGCTGCCAGCTGGCCCCAGGAAGCTCCGCCATCACCGCTTGGCGGATGGAAAGGTGGTCGTCGGAAATGACCAGCCTCACCCCATGAAGCCCCCGCTCCACCAGGCCCTTCAGCAGGTTCCTCCAGGCCTCCTTCCTCTCCCCGCCCGCCGGCTCCACCGTCAGCACTTCCCGGTAGCCTTCTTCGTTCACCCCCACCGCCACCAGAAGGGCCAGGTCCACCACCCGCCCGCCCCAGTTCACCTTGAAGTAGGCCGCGTCCAGGTAGAGGTAGGGGTAGGCCAGCTCCAAAGGCCGGCCCCGCCAGGCGGAGAGCTCCTCCTCCAGGCGCTGGGCTACCCTGGAGACCGCGTCCTTACCGATGCACACCCGGGACACGCCCTCCGTGATGGCCGCTACCTTGCGGGTGGAGACCCCTTGGAGGTACATCTCCAGCACCGCCTCTTCTACCTCTCCGGTCATCCGCTTGTACCGCTCAAAGACCTCGGTCAGGAAAGTCCCCTCCCGGTCCCGGGGTACCCGGAGCTGGGCGATCCTGCCCGCCGGCGTGATGAGGTCCCGGGTGTAGTAGCCGTTCCGCTCCCCGCGGCGGCTTGGGGTGCGCTCACGGTAACCCGCAGCCAGGTGCTCGGTCATCTCTTCTTCCAACACCTGCTCGTTCGCGTAAGCGGTGCGGAGCACTATGACGGCCTTGACCCCTTCCCGGATGCGCCGGCTGATCTCCTCCTTGGTCAACCTCTTGAGCTCCTCTCGGTCCATTCCGCCCTCCATGCTTAACCCACAAAATACGCGACACTACCGCCACAGATCACCGGAGTGCGGCAATGGCTACTCAACTGGATGTGGAAGACATTCGAGGGATCCGATCGGTTGCTGAGGTGGCTGGTCTCTTTGCATCTCTGGGGTACGCTCTGGTGGGGCAACCGTTGGATATAGCAGCGCTGGAGCTACCCGCTGATTTTGACAGACCTCGGGCTGCATATTTCCTGGCGGAATATCGACAGCGGTATTTCCGTCAGGTGGTGCTGCTGCTTGAGTTTGAGGTAAAGCCCAGCCCTACAGGTCGCTTCCCTTCGGGGAAGTGGAATTAATGAAAACAAACAAACTATGGCAGCCAGGGAAACTGGCGAAAGTTAGGTGGGCGCTTTTCCAAAAAGGCGCGTTTGCCCTCAGCAGCTTCTTCGGTCATGTAGAACAGCAACGTCGCATCTCCGGCCAGCTCCTGCAGCCCCACCTGCCCATCGCAGTCGGCGTTGAAGGCGGCTTTGAGGCAGCGGATGGCTAAGGGGCTGTGCTGGAGAATTTCTTGCGCCCAGCGGATCCCTTCAGCTTCTAGCTCTTCCACTGGCACCACGGCATTGACCAGACCCATCTCTAGGGCTTGGGCTGCGGTGTATTGGCGGCAGAGGAACCAAATCTCGCGGGCTTTTTTTTGCCCCACCACTCGCGCCAGGTAGGCGGCCCCAAAGCCCCCATCGAAGCTGCCCACCCTAGGGCCGGTTTGCCCAAAGATGGCATTATCGGCGGCAATGGTCAGGTCGCAGATGAGATGCAAAACATGGCCACCCCCAATGGCGTAGCCTGCCACTAGGGCAATCACCACCTTGGGCAAAGAGCGGATGATGCGCTGCAGATCCAGCACATTGAGACGAGGGATCCCGGCCTCATCCAGGTAACCGGCCTCGCCCCGTACGCTTTGATCCCCGCCGGCGCAGAAGGCATACTTCCCATCGGTATGGGGCCCGGCGCCTGTTAAGAGCACTACTCCAATCCTGGGATCCTCTCGCACATCGGCAAACGCATCAATCAGCTCGGCAATGGTCTTGGGGCGGAAGGCGTTGCGCTTGTGGGGACGGTTGATGGTGATCTTGGCAATGCCATCCGTTTTTTCGTAAAGAATGTCTTCGTAGAGCTTGGCCGTCTGCCACATGGTGTCTGGGTGTATCTATTGGGATGCCGGGCCAGGAGAGTTCCGTTTGGCTGATGGGGGCTCACTATGAGGAGCACCTGGGTACTCTGCACCGCTACCGCGAACGGCCTGAAAAGGCTAGGTAGAACGGTTGGTCGCTTGGATGAGGGCTTCCACCAATCCTTCCAAAGTATACTCCTGGGCTGCGATGTCCACTCGACCAAATGCAGCCTTGCAGGTTGCGGCCGTCTTGGGGCCAATGGCGGCAATCTGCACGGGTGGATCCCAGATCTCAGGGCCTAGCCCTGCCTGCTGGATCAAGTGGGCAAAATGCTGCACCGTCTTGGAGCTGGCAAAGGTGAGGATGTCCACCTGACGGGCCTTCAGAGCCTCCACCACCTGGGGATCCGCTGCTGCTGGACAGGCGGACTGATAGGCGGCCACCTCCACCACCTCTGCTCCTCGCTGCCGCAACCCCTGTACCAGCTCCTCCCGCCCTCCTGACTCAACGCGGGGAAAGAGGATGCGCTGCCCCTGCACTGGCTGCGGCCAAATGGGTAGCAGGGCTTCGGCCACAAACTCGGAGGGCATCAGATCCGGGCGAATGCCGTACTGGGCCAGCACGGAAGCGGTTTTGGATCCCACCACCGCCACTTGCAGGGAGTGGAGTGCTCGGCTATCTCGCCCCTGCCGCTGCAGCCGCTCAAAGAAAGCCTGCACTCCATTGGCAGAGGTCAGCAGCAGCCAGTCGAATTGTTCCAGGTTGGCAATGGCTGTATCCAAGGGATCCCAGCTCGTGGGCGGCTGGATCACCAGGGTCGGCATCTCCAGCACCCGCGCCCCCTGGGCCTGTAGCAGCTCCCGAAAAGCTGGCGATTGCCCCTCAGAACGGGTAACCAGCACCGTCTTGCCTGCCAAAGGAGCCGGTGGCGGCAAGGGTGGGATCCCCGGCAAAAAGTCCTGCCGCAACCGGATCACCTCCCCGACCACCAGCAGACCCGGCAACTTCGCCTGACCCGCCTCCTGCTGCAGCTCCGCCAAGGTGCCTACCCACACCTGTTGCTCTGCTTGCCCCGCCCCCCAGATCAAGGCCACCGGTCGGTCTGCCGGGATCCCAGACTCCACCAGCCGTGCGCCAATGTGCTGTCGCTGCCGGGATCCCATCAAAATCACCAAAGTATCCAACTGGGCCAGGGCGCTCCAGGGCAAGGCCTCTAGATCGTGGGCAGTCAGCACGGCAAAAACGCGGCTTAAGTGCTTATCGGTCAGGGGGATCCCTGCCCAGAGGGGGCCAGCCAGGGCCGACGACAACCCCGGCCAAATCTCAAAGGGACAGCCCGCCTCCCTAAGGGCTTGGATCTCCTCGCGAGCGCGGCCAAAGATCAAGGGATCCCCTGACTTGAGGTGAACCACCTGTTTGCCTTCTCGGCAGCGCTGGATGAGCCAGTGGATGCCCTCCTGGAGGCTTCCTGGCCCAGAGCGTCGCCACACCTGCGCCTGCGGCGGCAACTCTGCCAACAAGCGCTCATCCACCAGCTCGTCGATCCAGATAGCCTCAGCCTGCCGTAGGATCTCCAGTGCTCCCTGCGTCAGGCCCGCCCGCCCGCCCAGCCCTGCCCCCACTAGATACACCTTGCCCATGCCCTACCCCTTGGAATGTCGATCTTGCCCCTTGTAAGAAGGGGATCCCGCTTGCTTTGCAAATATAAATCGAAGACGCCTCCCAACAGCTCCTCTTCCAAGGGGTGGCCAGCCTGAGGAAAAACTGGTCTACTTGCGAGATACTGAAAGCGTGGCCGCCTGAGGATCCCTGCCTATGTCCGGTGTAACTCCAGAGCCTTGGCCGCGGCGGCGTTTTTTGGCCAGTGGAGCTGCTCTGCTAGCAGTAGGAGCGGGCTCCCGCCCCTCTTCGGCCAGATCCCGGCCCTTGCGACTGGTCACCAACTGGTACGCCCAGGCCGAACACGGCGGCTTTTACCAAGCCCTGGCCACCGGCATCTACGCCGACTACGGTCTGCAGGTGGAAATCCGCATGGGGGGAACGGCGGTTAACGTGCTGCAACTGCTAGCCGGGGGAGCGGCAGATTTTGTGCTCGGCGGCAGCCCCGACGCTCTGGCGGCTCTGCAAGCTGGGATCCCTGTTCTCACCGTGGCCGCCTTTTTCCAGAAGGATCCCCAGTGTCTCTTGGCCCATCCAGGGGTGGGCATCGAGCGCCTGGAAGACCTGCGGGGCAAGCCCATCTGGGTGTCACCGGGGGCCAACCTCACCTACTGGCCTTTTTTGCGGGCCAAATTTGGCTTCAGCGACGAGCAGAAGCGCCCCTACAACCTCAGCCTCACGCCCTTCTTGCTGGACAAGTCTTCTGCCCAGCAGGGCTATGTGACCTCCGAGCCCTTCCGCGTGCGCCAGGAGGGGGGCTTTGATCCCGTCGTTTTTCTGCTGGCCGACTACGGCTATTCCCCCTACGCCACCACCCTGGAGACCACCCGCCCCTTTGCCGAACAGCACCCGGAGCAGGTGCGAAAATTTGTAGCTGCCTCCATCCAGGGCTGGCAGAGCTACCTAGAGGATCCCCGCCCCGGCAATCGCCTCATCCGCCAAGACAACCCCAACATGAGCGAGGCCCTCCTGGCCTACGCCCACCAAGCCCTAAAAGACTACGGCCTTCTCACCAGTGGAGATGCCGCCACGCTGGGGATCGGCGCCATGACCCACCAGCGCTGGCAAACCTACTTTCAGGAGATGGTGGCCCTGGGGATCGGCGCAGCGGGTCTGGAGGTTCGCCAAGCCTATACCCTCGACTTCCTCCCCGGCCCCACTGCCTAAGGGATCCCCACTTCCATCGCCGCCAAACTGTGCAAAAGCGGGGATCCCTGCATCCCCAGCTCATGGCGCCGGTGCATTTGGTTTGTCAGCAAGTAGGCCAAAGGTGGGTGGCCGCTCAGCCGTTGGCGGGGGTGGGGCAGATGGTCGTTGCCGAACTGGTGGCGGTACTCCTCCGAGTCGATAAAGGCATTGACCATGGCCTGCAAGCCCTGGTGCACCAAAATGTCGTGGTAGGCGGCCACCTCCTCCTTGCTGGCCGGGGCCCGTCCCAAAAAGTGCTTGAAGCCCTGCTCTACACAGCGGGTGTTGCAGCCGGCACTGAAAAAGAGTTGCCGGTAGAGCCGGGACCCCCCAATCTGGCGAACCAAGCGCTTAATCCCGATCCGCCCCCGCAAGAAGTCCTGCTCGATTTTCTCCAGTTCTCCCGCTTTCTCGTGCTGGTAGGGCTGGCGTTCCAAAAGCTGTTGGTAGGCAGCCCGCAACAGGTTTTGCAACGTTTGCGGATCCTGCCGGCGCTGGCGCGATTCCATAACCCTAGCTCCCAATCGACGAAGCCAACAAAAACAGAAAAGATCGATTTACAGACAAAATGGGGGACTACTTTAAAGAAATTATGAAGGGAATAGCAAATGGCTCGATACGCTTTTACGGCAAACTTCAGCACATCCTTCTGTAACAAAATTGCCAATAAAAGACCGTGAAGGTTCTACTTAAGATTTACCTTGCCGACAGAACGACCGGGGGAGATCTGCGATAAATATTTACGAAAGGATTGTCATTTTCTCCAATTTACGTGATTTCACTTTGTAACTTTCTAGCCGATAAAAAAAATTCCGTGTTTATTCGTAGTTAAGTATTATGACACTTCCATCCAGAATAACCTGCTCCAGATCCAGAATATAAGTTAAGTAAAGAATGCAGCCTCTCCCAGGGTCACAGGTGCAGGGCTCATCATTTGAAGTGCTCTGGTGAAGTGCTCTGGTTTGATTGACTGGGGACTCAGGTGTTGCTGTAGACCTGCAAGGGGGCTGCAGGGGAAGGGATCAATCAATTTTTGTGATTGGTTTGCGTTGCTTATGCAGTAGATCCTGCCTGCCGGGGTTTTTGTCTGCCCTTAATGTGGATCCCGTCTATGGTTAAACAAATCCGGCTAGAGCCTTTATCTCGCGTCTCGGAGGTCGATACCTACAGCAATCTGCTGTCGGCCATTTTGTCGGAGGAGCTGCAGGTTTCGCGGGAATGTAACGGTCGCGGCCTCTGCGCCACCTGTCATGTTTACGTCAAAGAGGGAATGGAAAGCCTCACTCCCATCACCCCCCGCGAGGCCAAGACTCTGGAGACCATTACCAGCGCCCGCAGCAATTCCCGGCTGGCCTGTCAGGCGCGGGTGGTTTCCGATGGCGTGGTGGTGGAGCTGCCGCCGGGGATGTACGTGAACTCGCTGAGGGATATCGAAGTGCTCATCGGTCGGCGGGCCGAACAAGACCTGCTGCACCCACGGACGGGGAAGGTTTTGGTGGAGCAGGGCAAGATCATCACTCGCTCTACTGTTAAGCAGCTAGAAAATGAGGACTTCCGCATCATTGGCAATACGCTGGCCCAAACTCGGGAAGTTTGATGGATTGTCGATATTCAGGGATCCCTTGGGCTCAGCGGGCATTGTCTTATAGACAATCAACCAAGGATTGAACAATGTTGGATCCCTCAGATAGCTGACCAAGTTTATCGAATGCTTAGCCATTCATTTTGTTGACTCATTGGCATTGTCTGGCCCAGTTGATCCCTACAAATCCCACCAAATCCTGTTGCTTTGCAATCTAGAATTATCCATTTTTTATCAGGAGAGCACCATGGTCACCACTCCATCTCGACCGGATCCCCGTCCTGCAGTCACCCTGCCTGTGGGCCGCGACAAGCATGCCCACTACAGTTACCGCGATTTCTTCCGCTTCAACCGAGATCAGGGCACGATCATCGACTGGAACAACACGCAAAATCTCCTGCTCAGCGAAGACTTTATTGTGGGTTTGCAAACAGGCCTGGAACGGGAAGTGGGGGATGCTTCGGCGGCGGTGATGTACACCATTGGCAGAGATTGGGGCATCCGCGATGCCAAGCACTTCTCCGAGTGGTACGAGCGGGAGTATGGGATTGGCGTAAAACAGTCCAACCTTTTGTTTTTGCTGGAGACTTGGTGGTGGCCTTTTACGGCTCAGGGCTGGGGCAAGTGGGAGGTGGAAACCGAATCCAAACAAAAAGGCTTCCTGTTTATCAACTTGTTTGACTCGATGGTGGCTCGCACCCTTGGGGATGTGGGCAAGCCGGTTTGTCATCTCTATGCCGGGCTATTTGCCGGGTTTTTCACCGCTATGACTTCCCGCGAGCTGGCCTGCATCGAGATCCAGTGCTACGCCATGGGGGAAACCTACTGCAAGTTCCTGTTGGGCGGGCAAGAACGCATTGATGCCGCCAATTTTTGGATCACCGAAGGGGCCAGCGCCCGCGAGATCGAGCAGCGTTTGCACCAGTTGTGAGGCTTGCTTGTGGCTTTTGAAGGCTCTCTGGGATCCCTCGACACTTTGGAGAAACGCCCATGGTCACCTTCAACTTAGACACCGATCTGGACTTAACCCAGCCGCTGGCGGTCTTTTTGCAGGGGTTGAACTGGGATAATCGACCCCCAGCCAAGGCTTCCTCCGCTCAAGAACTGCCGCCGCAGTCCCCCGTGCTCTTTGCCCAGTCGGTGGGCCAGTTTTTTGCCGGCTTCAATTGGTCGGGCATCCGCCCATGGGTGGAGCCGGTGCCGGAATTGCCAGCGGAGGATCCCTTTACTCTTGAGGATTTTGCCGCTTTGTTTGGCGGAGCTTTGCTCTAGCTCTGGTTTGTTCAGGGATCTCGGTTTTGTTTTGCCCTCTGTTTTTAAGGAGACTTCACCCATGGATGACCTTCACTCTTGGCCGGAGCGCATTGCCGATCGAGAAGGGGGTTACCTAACACCCGACGATCTGCAAGACCTGATTCGTTACTCGCTCTCTTTTGAAGAACGGCTGGAGCTCTACCAAGTCTTACAACAGCAAGAGCTGACCTGGATCCAAAAGGTTTTGCAACAGCAGGGGCCAACCCCCGTCGCGACAGCGTTGCCCAGCAGCAATCCCGCCAGAGAGGGGGCAGAACCTTCTCTAACCCCGGCTCAGCGCCTCTTGGCTCGTCAATTGGCCTTTTGTTTGCGCTCCCTGGGCCTGAGTCTGTTGCTGGGGGATCCCACCCCTGTGCAGCAGGTAACTCTTGGTGCGATGGAACAGTACCTAGGGTTGCCGCAAGCGCTCGCTCAGCTACGGGCAGTGGTTCAGGGATCCCTGCCAGCGGATCAGCAGGGTTTGCTTGCCCCCTACTGGCAAGAGCTACAAGCTGTCTGCGCCACTTCTCAGGCCCAGTTCCCTTCCCCCTCTTCTTCTAGGTCTGAGGCCGAGGTTGACCTGCCCACAGTTCCGCCGGAGAGGGCTCTCACCTTGGCGGAAATGTTTGTGTGAAGCCCACTGAAGGAGGCTCTATCTATGAATTCAAGGGTTGCCGAGCTGATGCAACAAAGCGAAGGCCGCTATCTGCGCCCGGACGAGTTGAAAACTCTACACGCCTACGTGGAAGGGATCCCGAAGCGGGTCCGCCTTTACCAGGTTCTGCAGGCCAAAGAACAAGAGCTGCTGGATCGGGTGATGGAGAAGTTTCAGCCGATGATGCCGAATTTAATCCGCCAGCATGGTCACCTGGCCTGGGAGCGCTGCCGCCGGGATCTGAGCATGGTGTGGCGCTACTGCTGCATGGCCATGCTGCTCAACGACGAAGACTACCTGAGGGATAAATTGCTCTACTGGCTGGAGACGATCCTGAAATCGTTCAAGATGCGCGACCAATGCCAGCCTGCCTACAAGTTAATGCTCGACTCCCTGACCTACATCTTTGGGGCAGAAGAGAGCGAGATGATCCGTCCTTATCTGCTTTTGGCCAAATCCATGCTGGTTAACTAGGTCCATTCGCCCTCAATGGATTCCCTAGTTTTGCCAATCCACCGGACATTCATCCCTTCACTCCAAAAGGCCAAGTTCCAGCCGCCCTCAAATCCGTCCATCCCCCTGTGAGATAGCCATGACTACCCTGCAAGAGATTCTGCAAGACCAGATCTTGCCTGGGCACTGCTTTAGCCCTGCCTACTACATCCGCCCTGACATCCACACCGGACTGCTCTACAGCCGCGGAGGATACCGCTTGGCGGCCTTTCCCATGCCCCTGCTGGAGGCTCTCTACTCCGGCCTGCGCTATGAAACTGGCCAAGCCACCCGCGTCATTCTCTACAACTGTGGCCGCGATTGGGGAGAGGCATTTTTCCGCCGTGTTGAAGACGAGCTTTCCGGCTACTACCAGCAGCCGCTGCAGGAATTGCCGATGGGGATCTTCCTGGATGCCCTCAGCGACCTCTGGGCCACCCACGGTTGGGGACGCCTGGAGCTGGACTTTTCCGCTGCTGACCACGGCTTGGTTCAAGCCGGGATCCGCCATTCCGGGTTTGCCCTTGCCGCTCGCGCCAGCTTCAACCCGGAGGAACCTTCTGCACGGCGAGAGCCTGCCGGATATTTGGAGGCGGGAATGCTGGCCAGCCTCTTCTCCTTGCTTTCGGGGCGGGATCTCATCTGCGTGCAGACCACCTGCGAATCCCTGGGGGCCGATCTCAACCGCTTCCTCATCGGCACGGCTCAGCGGCTGCACCACTGCGAGGAATGGGTGCGCAAGGGCCTCTCCCACGACGAGATTTTGGATCGGCTCACGGCCAGTCCCTAGGGCCAGAGCTGTTTTCAGAAGCTCGCTAGGGCAGGTAGGGCTGAAAATCTTGGGTGACCGTCAGAGTCAAGTTGGCATTGGCGTCGATCACCGCCACTTCCGGCGCCGTTACATTGCCGATGACAGCCCCTGCCGCCGCTCCACCCAGCACTTTCTCCGTCGAGATCACGCGGTCGCCGAAGAGGCCCCCCAAAATCGCTCCTGCGGCTGCCCCGATCAAGGCATCCTGCACAATCGCTTCCCCGGAAGTGTGGCGGGGATCCTTACGCAGCGGGATAACCTGGCTCTGGGCATAGAGGGGGTAGGATTGGCCGTTGAAAATCAGGGCCCGCGAGACAAACTGGGTGCCGCCGCTCACCGGCTGAAATTGGCCTTCCAAAACGGCCCCCGCCGGGACGACCGTGTTGCCGTAGATGTCCCGCAGAGGAGTATCCAGGCTAAGGCTGACGGCACGGGTTTCCCCAGGGGCAATCAAGAGGGTTTCTGGAGAGCGATGCACCGCCTGGATCAGATCCCCGGAGCGCAATAGCAACGTGGTTTGCAGTTGAAAGGGCTGGCCAGGTTGCAGGGGTTGAGGGCCAGGGGGAAGGGGGCGAGGATTCACAGGACGCCATCCCTCACCGGCAGGCGGTGGTGGCAAGGGCCCCATTTGGGCCAAAACTGGGGCGGCCATCTGCGCTGAGAGCAATCCGCCAAGCAGAGGAGCCAACAGGCGGCTGGCTGGGTTGGTCATGGTCTTACCCCCATTCATCATTCCTACGCTAGCTGCAAACCGGCCAAAGTCGGGAACAAAAGCTTTCCTGGCCTCACTATCGTGATCAAAGCCAACTGAATGGGAGATGGGCTACCTTGGGTGAGCAGATTCGGCTGCTCTTCGCTCCAGATGGAAGTACGGCAAAGCGCCAGGGTTGCCCACTCTGGGATCCCTGCTGTCCATGTTAGATTAGGCTCTAGGTTTCTTCCCCTGCGTGGGGCCGAAGTCTTGCAGCATCCCAACCCTCTTCTTGTAGCTATGAAGCGCAGCACATCCATGCCGGGCCAGCCCTCTCCCGGGTCAGAAGCTTCCGCCCAACCTGCTCAATCCTCTTTCCAGCCTTTTGCCATCTCCACTTGGAAGTCTCTTCTCTCGTCAGTGCTGCTGGTGCTGCTGGGCATTGGGCTGGGAGCGGCTCTGGTGGGGGGCAAGGGGGTATCTGCCCAGACGACGGCAACCCCGCCCCAACTGAACCTGAATTTCATCGCCGATGTGGCGCAAAAGGTGGGGCCGGCGGTGGTTCGCATTGATTCGGAGCGGACGGTGCGCGCCCCTGCGCCTTTTCCGGAGGAGTTTTTCAGCGATCCCTTTTTCCGGGATTTCTTTGGCCAAGCGATCCCTTCCATCCCTCGGCAGCGGCGACAGCAGGGAACCGGCTCTGGGTTCATCATCAGCCCAGACGGCCAGATCATCACCAATGCCCATGTGGTCGAGGGATCCGACAAGGTAACGGTGACGCTCAAGGATACCCGCAGCTTTGATGGGCAGGTAATCGGTTCGGATCCGGTTACGGACATCGCCGTGGTGAAGATCAACGCCCAGAACCTGCCGACCGTGAAGCTGGGGCGCTCGGAAACCCTGGAGCCGGGCCAGTGGGCCATTGCCATCGGCAACCCCCTGGGTTTGGATAACACCGTTACGGCTGGGATCATCAGCGCTTTGGGCCGTTCCAGCGGGGAGATTCGGGTGCCTGACAAGCGGGTATCTTTTATCCAAACGGATGCGGCCATTAACCCCGGCAACTCCGGCGGCCCGCTGCTCAACGCTCAAGGGGAGGTGATCGGGGTGAACACCGCCATCATCCAGGGAGCGCAAGGGTTGGGCTTCGCCATCCCCATTGAGACGGCCCAGCGGGTGGCCAATCAGTTGATCACTCGCGGCAAGGTGGATCACCCCTACCTGGGCATCCGCATGCTCACGCTGACTCCAGAGCTGAAGGAGCGCCTCAACCAGGATCCCAATAGCCGCATTTTGATAACGGTGGATCAGGGTGTACTGATTGGCGAAGTCATCCAGGGATCCCCAGCGGAACGGGCAGGGCTGCGGTCTGGGGATGTCATTCTCTCCATCAATGGTCGTGCCGTAACCACAGCCGATCAGGTGCAACAGGAGGTGGAGCGCACCGAGGTGGGCAGCACCCTGGAGCTGGAGATCGAGCGAGCCGGGCGACGACAGAAGATCCGGGCGGTAACGGGCTCTTTCCCGGTTCCGAGCGGAGGCTGATTGGGCATGGTTGACCGCCCCTCAAGTATCAACCAGACCCCAGCGACACAGCAGGGTTGTTGTCAATGGGGGTAAACCTCTCAACCTAGGTTGCGAACTCCCCTTTTCCCCTGGGAGAGGGGCTGGGGCGGTGCTGATCGCGCCAGCGGGACGGAGTCCTTTCGCGCTACTCGGACGGAGTCCTTACACTTGGGCTGTTTCAAACCAACTTGCAGTGACCGTACTGGCGATCTCTACGGTTGGTTCTTGCAGTTACG
>NZ_JANSIB010000091.1:0-12402 GCF_047461895.1 Synechococcus sp. R55.8
TCCCGACACTGACCCTACGGGTACAGTGCGGGGCTCCTGCGATTTCTAGCTGACGAACAGCTTTAAGTTGCATCGCTTCCTAACTTCCCTCTTCCCCTGGGAGTGGTCGCGGAAGCAGCGCGGAACGCTTGGGGAGTGTCCCAATCCAGTTTGGAATGGCTATGGCTTGCATGGCGAAGCCATACACTGTTGCCCAGGGCTGCAGCGATTGCATCCTGCTCGTTGCCAAACAGAATGGCAGTATCCCGCAAAGCTCTGATCTGACGCTGCGAAACTTCGGGTCTTTGCTCTCTCGAAAGGCCAACCCTGCCTCTTGAATGGCATTCCGCTTGAGGTGGCAGGGATCCTCTCTCACCCACTGCGGCAGGTCAGTGCAGGATGATGTCCCCCAGCTTTCTGGCTGTTTTTGGAGCCCCCTGCTATCGCGAACGGCACAGCCGGTCTTTGTGGGCAACCACAAACGTATGCAAGCAGACACCAAAGTAATGGCCGGATTAGAGTCAGGCTCCTCTAGCGGGCCAGGTACCGTTCCAAGCGTCCCTGGAAAAATGACAAGATCAACGTCAGCAGCCAGTACCACAGCGCTGCCACCACCAAAGCCTCGAAGAAGTGCTGGCGCGGCAAACCTGCCTGTCGAGCCCGGCCCATCAACTCCTGCAAAGCAATGGCACTGGCCAGGGCAGTGTCTTTCTGCATGGCGATGAATTGATTGCCAATGTCGGGTAGGACAATTCGGAAAGCTTGCGGCAAAATGATGCACCACAGGGTTTGCCAGGGCTTAAGCCCCAGGGCATAGGCAGCTTCCCGCTGCCCGACGGGAATGGCTTGGATCCCGGCCCGGAAGATCTCGCTCATGTAGGCGCCATAGTTCAGGCTCAAGGCCAGCACTGCCGAAGTGAACGAGCCGAACACCAGACCCAGTTGCGGCAAAGCCTGGTAGATAAACAAAAACTGCAGGAATAGAGGTGTGCCCCGCATCAGCGAGACATAGAGAGCAGAGAGGCTGCTTAGAGGGGCAATTTGGGAGAGCCCCGCCAGCGCCGACAAAAAGGCCAAGGTGGTGGCACAGAGGATGGAGACCAAGGACAGTTGAAAAGTAGTGCCCACCCCTTGCGAGATAAACCACCACCACTCGCGCACAAAGTTGCCGTTGAGACGCAAGGTACGGATGGGGATCCCGGCCAACTCCAACTGTACCCCGCTGAAGGTGAACAGCAACAACAGCAGCCACAGAACCAACCACAACCCCTGGGCCACCGGGAACGGGATCCCTTTTCGAATCCGGGGCGGTGGGTAAATGGGCTGCTCCAGTGGGATAGAGTCTTTGCTCACTCAGCTTTTTTCGTCAGATCAATGCCGTAATACCGCTTCGAGAGGGCTGTTAGCGTGCCGTCCGCATGCATGGATTCTAAAATTTCGTTGATTTTGGCTTGCAAGCTCTCGGAAGGGGCAGGGCTGGAGCGATCCAAGGCCACAGCCAAGGCTTCATAGTAGACCGGATCCCCCAGAGTTTTCAGGGGCAGTCCTTCCCGAATGGCGTTTTCAGCCGTCGGCAAAGCTGTCAAGACTGCATCCAGGCGGGTGCCATCCCCCAGTGCCAAATCCTGCAGAGCCAGGCTATCGGTGTCGTAGATGCGAATGTCCACCCGCGGGGCCGGAACTTGGATGGTCTCTCCTTCCAGAGTGAGGTTGCCCTCCAGGTAAGCTTGATAGGTGGTGGCGGTGCCCACCCCAACTCGCTTTCCTTCCAAAGCGGCGATATCGGTCAGGGTCGAGGCTTGGTGGACCACGAAGCTGGCGGGGGTGTAGTAGTAGGGAATGGTAAACAGCAGAGCTTTCTGGCGTTCGGCAGTTACGGTCATGGAGCCGACATTGACATCCCAGCGGCCATTCCAAGATCCGGCGGTGATGACATCGAAGTTGATATCCAGAAACTCAGCCTTTACCCCCAAGCGCTTGGCGATCTCGCGCGCCACATCCACGTCAAATCCTTCCCAACTGCCGTCGGGATTGAGGTAGCTCTGAGGCCGGTAATTGGAGTCGGTGGAAACCCGGAGCACCCCGCGCTCTTGAATTTGAGCCAACAGGTCTCTGCTTTGGGCCAGCAGGGATCCCTGGTGTGCACTTAAAGCCCAGCATCCGGCCAGGGTCAAGCAAAGGGCTTGTAGGGATCGGCGTCGAGAAACAGACATCGGCGAAACCTCAGATGAAGGTGAAGGGCAAACCCATTGGAATCCATCCAAGCTATCCAAGGCTGTCACAATTCCCGTTGCAAGGTAGTATCACCTGACACTGCCGCTTTGGGTGGCTATTCCCGACTGGGGCGAGCGGGTCGCAATTCTCCAAACATGCTCTAAAAAAGGCAAATCAACTGTCTCAGGATTGAGCTTATGAATCCCAATTGAGATTGAAATATCTCCTCCAGAAAGGCATCCCCTGAGACTTGCGATCAAGACTCGTGCTGTGTTGCCCGGGGGGGCAATCCGTATCCCTCTGTGGGCAACGGAGAATCGACGTTCTGGGTAGCAGAAAACATTTGGCTCGACCCAATGGATCCCCCTTAGCAATTGGGCGGAGAGGATGTCAATATCTTTGGAAGAGAACGGGGTTGAGGGTGGTTATGCAAGCGGTGATCTTGGCGGGTGGGAAAGGAACTCGTTTACGGCCTTTTACCTTTTTGCAGCCTAAGCCTTTGTTGCCCCTTTTGGATGTGCCCTTTTTGGAGTGGCTGATCGGGCGCTGCCGCCGAGCCGGCCTGACAGATATTTTGCTCAGCGTGGGTTATCTGGGCCAACAAATTGAGGCTGCTCTGGGAGATGGCGCTGCTTTGGGGGTGAAGCTCCGCTACATTCCCGAAGAGACGCCTTTGGATACGGCAGGAGCTTTGGTGCTGGCTCAGCCCTATTTCACCGGGGATCCCTTGGTGGTCTTCAATGCCGACATCCTCACAGATCTGGATCTGCAGATGCTGATGCAATGTCATGTGCAGAGCAAGGCCATGGCCACCCTCACCCTCGCCCGCGTGGACGATATCACCGCCTATGGCCTGGTGGAAGTTGGGGAAGAGGGCCAGATCCAATCTTTTCGGGAAAAACCCACCCCTGCAGAAGCCCTCACCCTCACCACCGACACGATCAACGCCGGCACCTATGTCTTGGATCCGGCCATTTTTAAAGACTACCCCAGTGGGGAGCCCCTCAGCTTCGAGCGGCGTGTCTTCCCCGATTTGCTCAGGCAAGGGCACCGGCTGCAAGCTTATCTCCACACAGGCTACTGGCGGGATCTGGGCACGCCGGCCAGCTACTACCACGGCCAACTGGACATTCTCCTGGGCCGAATGACGGATTTTCCCTTAGAAAATGTGCAGCAACAGGCGCCGGGGATATGGGTGCACAAAACGGCTGAGATCCATCCCAGCGCTCAACTGCACGCCCCCTGCTACATCGGCGCCCACACCCGTTTGGGATCCCAAGCTCAGATTCCGGCAGGCACCATCCTCGGCAGCCACAGCTGGGTAAATGGATCCCTGCAGCCGGGAGCCTACGGGCCGAGAGTCCTGGTAGTGTAGGTTAAGTGCAAGTTAAGTTCACGACCATCCAGGACAAAGCCATCAGCAAATGGAGCTACCACAAACCGGGGAACGCTGGGATCCCTACCTTGCTGCCGTAGCTGCTCGCTTTAATCGGGAGCTGGAAATTCAACTGGGTCAGCCAGCTTGGCAACTTCCCCCAGACCTGGAGCAACTGCCTTTTTGGCAAGCCCAGCAGCGGGATCACCTGCAAGAGCGCCTCGGGATCCCCTTTTGGCAACTGCGTGCCCCCAAAAAACGGGAAGCCTGTTTGGATTTGGGCTGTGGGGTAAGCTTCCTGACCTATCCCTGGAACGATTGGCAAGCCTACTTTTACGGCCATGAGCTGAGCGGTGAGATTGTGCGCTTTATTCGCTCGCGGGCACCCCAGCTTAACTCCAAGCTGTTCAAGTCAATGCAACAGGGATCCGCCCACCATTTGGAAAACTACGAGTCGGAGCAATTTGATCTGGCCATTGCCACCGGATTTTTGTACTACTACCCGATTGAGTACTTCGACGCGGTTTGGGCAGAGTTGATGCGAGTGTTGCGACCGGCTGCACCTGTGATTATTGAAGTGGTCAATCCCGACTCGGTGTGGGCGGAACAATGGGGCCTCATCGAGCTATTCAAAGGCACCGAACCGATTTTCACCCCCCTAACGGAGTGGGAGCGGCGCATCGCAGCCTTGGGGGGCAAAATTCAGAAACAGGCCAGTGGCGAACTGTTCACCGCCTATTGGATTCAGCGCAGACCATGATCTGCTCACAACCGGGAAAGTATCGGAGCATTCGGAGTAGTGGGGTAACCTTTAAGGCTGGGTACTAAGATTAAAAATAAGATAAAGATTAAGATTAAGAAGTGTGATCCCGGACAAGGGATCCACCGCCATCCATGCAAGCCTCCTCTCCCACCTTCCTCTTGGTTGATGGCTACAACATCATCGGAGCTTGGCCCACCCTGAGCCAGTTAGCGCGTCGCTCCCTGATGGAATTGGCCCGTCTGCGCTTGGTGGAATCTTTGGCCAACTATGTGGCCTTCCGGGGCTACCAGGCGACCGTGGTGTACGATGCCTACGCCCAACCCACTCCAGCCCGGCAAGAGCGCTCCCCTTCGGGTATCGAGATCCTGTATACCTCCTATGGCGAGACCGCCGACAGTTGTATTGAACGGCTGTGTGCCCAGTTGCAGAAGGATGGGTGTCGGGTAAGAGTGGCTACCTCCGATCGTGTCCAGCAATTGGTGATCGGTGGCTACAACGCCGAATGGGTCTCGGCAGAACAACTGTGGGATGAAGTGCAGCAGGCCCAGCAGCAGATCCGGCGCGTCCAACCAAAACGGCTATCGAGCAAGCGGGGCATTGATGCCTACTTGGATGCAGATACCCTCTCGCGCCTAAACCGCTGGCGGCTGTCCGGCCAAGATCCCATGCGCTAAATGCCATCGTAGGGAACGGTGGGAGCTCCATACCAAAGATGCTCTTCATCTGGCGAGGCAGTGGGCAACTGCTCCTGTGAAGGATCCGCCGGAGCCAGCTCCTGCTCATCTACCAACACCAGCACCCGCACAACTCGATTTTTGGGCAATTGTTCCTGCGCCCGCATGGGCAAAATCAGTTGACCTTGGCTGTCGGTACGAGCCCAGAACTCATGCGCTTTCATGCTGTTTCCCAAAATCATGAGCCAATGAAGGGATCCCCAGGCCGGATCTTAGTGAGGATGATGAATGACCCCAGAAAGCTCCATCTGTTCTTCGTATTCAGATGAGTCGGAGAGGCTGGCCCAGCTTTATAGTTATTGGACACTCTAGGACACTGCGTCAGGGTTGTGGAGCAATAGCGTTGCGGAGCAATAATGCGCGGGGCTAGAGGGCTTGTCTCAGCAGCCCAGGCATCTCACCTAACCTGAAACGGCCATAAGCTCCCACAGCATCTCGGATAAGCTTGCTTCAACAAATCTCAAAAGCCGCTGGCAGGTAGTCAACCAAAGCGTAGCTTACCCCTTCCCTGGAGGCCCGACGTTCTATCAGCGCGACATCAAAACGGCAGGACAACTCGGAGAGGTGGGGATGCTGGCTCAAGAAGGCTTGGGCAGCCCGGATCAAGCGTCGCTGCTTGGGGATCCCAACCGCCAAAAGCCCGCCTCGATCCCAGCTACCGGGGCTACGGGTTTTCACCTCTACGAAAATCAGCACATCAGCTTTGTGGGCAACCAGATCCAGCTCGCCCCAAGGGCAGCGCCACCGCTGGGCCAGGATCTGCCAGCCCTGCTGACAGAGATATTGCCGCACCCAGCCCTCGCCGACGTTGCCTGTATTCTGGAGGGAAGCCCTTCTGGGCAAGGGATCCATAAAAAAATCACCAGCGCCCGGCTCTAATGAGCAGAGCCATTGCCGTGATACTTGTCGGTGTCGTAAAAGCCGTTGCGGGTGCCGAAGTAGAAACTTGCCAGAGAGAGGACAAGAGCAACCCCCACCAAGACTAACTTTGCATCCACGTGGTTTTCCCCTGATTTTCTCCTCAACCGTGATCATAATAGCCTGCCGCTCCTTCACAATCCTCTGGTAAGCGATGCGCGGCACTGATATCGGCCAAGGCACAGCAAGTCTTGGGGGATCCCATTGGAGAGCTTTTCTTGAATGCTTGAATGAATGACTCCCACTGGGAGCTCAGCATGCTACCATTCAGACGGAAAGGGAGTAGTCAGGCGGCTTACCGCCCTCTGCATCGACATACTGGCTAAAAACAGCCCGGTGCAAGAGACAAAGCAAGCCCGGCAGGCTGCTTTGGTGACGAGACTTTCACTGAGTTCACGCAGAGGTGAGCTTGGTGAGTCCGTCTGACTTTCCCAGCCTTCACCTCTAGGTGTGAACCGATTCCACACACAAGAGAGGTTGGAGGCTAAACGATGTGGGCTGGTTTTGCGTCAAGTTTGCTGTTGGTCACCGTAGCGGAGTTTGGGGATAAAACCTTTTTTACCCCCCTGATTCTCGCTATGCGGCACCCGCGCCGCTGGGTTTTCTTGGGAACATGGCTGGCTTTGGCCGTGATGACCTTGCTGGCGGTGGTGGCCGGGAAGGTGCTTTTCAAGCTGCTGCCGCCGCTGGGCGTGCGAGTGTTGTCGGCTGGGGTTTTCGCGGCTTTTGGGCTGAGAATGCTCTGGCAAGCTTACAAGATGACTCCCCAGCAGGAAAAAGAAGAAGAGGAAGAAGCCCTCAGGCTGGTGGAGCAGGCAGAAGAAAAAGGGGCGGGCCGCGGCGGTGCTTGGGCTGTGGTGTGGGAAGCCTTTAGCTTGACGGCCTTGGCCGAGTTCGGGGATAAAACCCAGATTGCCACCGTCTCCTTGGCGGCCACCCACCCGGGATTGAGCGTCTGGGCAGGGGCTACTCTCGGCCATGGACTGATGGTGGGGCTGGCGGTGGTGGGAGGTCGTTTTTTAGCAGCTCACATCTCTGAACGCGCCGTGCATTGGGTGGGGGGCGGCTTATTTCTGGTGTTTGCGTTGCTAACCGGTTGGGAGCTGCTGGGATCCGGGATCAGCCAAATTCCTGTTCGATGATCCGCCATCGGGCAGTGATCACGCCTGGCTCTAGGCTGAGGCGGCTGACGACAAGTTCTAGGGCCTGGTCGTCGCGGGTCTGGGTGACTAGCTCTGCTTCGACTTTGACCAGATCGGGCTTGTCCTCCAGGTCTTCGCTGTAGAGGGCGCGCAGTTTGAGATGGGTGGGAGCTATACCCTGCAGGAGCAAGGCGCGGATGTGGGCCTCTGCTTGGCTTTTGCAGACAAATGAACACTCATAGACCAGTTCCAGTTCTGTGCCCTTTAGGGGCTGCTGGTTGATGCGGTAGCCCAGCGGACGCAGCACAACGTTGGAGATCAACACAGCTGCGGCCCCAATGGCAGCTTGGGGAATGTACCCCGATCCGGCAAAGGCTCCCACCGCGGCTGCACACCAGATGGTGGCGGCAGTGTTCAGGCCACGGACGCTGGCTCCTTCCTTAAGAATCACGCCACCGGCCAAAAAGCCAATCCCCGATACCACTTGGGCCGCAATACGGGTCGGGCTGCTTTCATCAGGGGTGAGAACCGAGAGCATGACAAACAAAGCTGCACCCGTGGCCACCAAGGTGTTGGTGCGTAAGCCGGCCATACGCTGCCGCCACTGTCGCTCCAGGCCAATGAGGGATCCCAGGACAAAGGCAACGGCCAAACGCAAGGCGAAGTCAATCCAGGTCATGCTCCGGTTCTCGTGAAAGGATAAAGTTTAGCCATCCTCATCTGGGATCCCAAGGGCAGTGGCTTCCTGTTGCAAGGTTTGCCAGAGGGCTTCCAGTTGAGCAAAGGCGGATTCTGGGGCCAGCTTACCACCTGTTTCTAAAGCACAGGTTATGCCCACCCGATAGGCATACTGCTGCAGCCGTGACCGAAATTGAGCAGCAGCCAAGGGAGATAGAACTTTCAAGGTCATGGCACACCTCCTAAATGTTTGCTGTAACCCTTCGTTGGTCAAAGGACACCTCGTAAAAGTGCTCTGCGCCGCCGTCGCGATGGCCTTGTGGCGAGACTCTGAAAGGCTGATTTCTCAAGAAGGGCTGGATTATTCGTTCCTGGAACGCGCTTTGCCGGTGAGGTGCCCCCTGGATCCAGCGCCGGCGCAGCCCTAGAGCTCCACTTCAACCCCGACTAGCCAAGCCACCAGGGTGAAATACACCCAGAGGCCGGTGAAGTCTTTAATGGTGGTGATAAAAGGATCCGCTCCCGGAGCGTGGTCAAAGCCCAGCTTTAACATCACCCAGGGCAAAATGGCGCCCAAGATAGCCCCCAAAGTGAGGACAATGGCCAGAGCCAAGCCCACCGCTAGACCCAATTGTGGGATCCCATTGGGTGCCCCCTGCCAGAAGTAGGCAATCACCCCAGCCGTGGCCCCCAGGATCACACCGATAATGCCACCAATGCTGGCTTCCCGCAGCAAATAGGGGAGAAACTGCCGCACGTTGATGTGGCCCCAAGCCAAGCCACGGGCAAAGATGGTCGTAGATTGGGTACCGACATTACCGCCCATATCCATGACCAAGGGGATGAAAATAGCCGCTGCCGTTACTGCTTGCAACACCTCCTCAAAGGTTTCGATCACTCCCCCCACCAACATGCCGCCAATCAAGGTGATGATTAAAAACGTGATGCGCAGGCGGACGGCATACCAACGGGAGCCTTTAACCAGGCGCTCGCTCCAAACCTTGTCTCGGCTGAGCAAGCTGCCCACCCCTGCTTGGGCCAGAGCGGCGTCGGTGGCTTCTTCTTCCACCAAGTTGATGACATCTTCAAAGGTGATATCTCCCACCAAGCGCCCTTCCGTATCCACCACCGGAATGGCCGGCAAGCCGGAATCTTTGAGCAAACGGGCTGCCTGGAGATCCCGGTCGGTAACCCGAGCAACACTATCCGATCCCTCAATCAGCTCCCGAATGGGCAAATCCGGATCTGCTTTCACGAGGCGCACGGTGCGAACCAAACCTTTGTAGAACCGCTGATCGTCCACCACAAAAATCACATCCAGCTCATCGTCTCCCAGTTGAGAGTCCCGCACGCTGGCCAGAGCAGCCCCGACGGTGAGGGTATCCCGTACCGACAAGTAGCGCAGGTTCATCAGCCGACCGGCACTGCGCTCTGGATAACCCAGCAAGATATTCACTGCTTCCCGAGCTTCTGGGCTGAGGTTGGCAATGAGGCGCTTGGTTACTTTGGCCGGCAACTCCTCAAACAGACGCACCCGCTCATCCGGAGGTAAGGCTTCTACCAGCCGGATCACTTCTGGGCTTTCCATGCTGCGAATGAGATCGGCCTGCTCTTCGGGCCGCAGATACTCAAACACTGCAATGGCTTTGTCTTTTTCCAGCAAGCGGAAAGCCAAAACCCGCTGCCGAGGTGAAATCTCCATCAACTGCTGCACCAGCTCGGCAATGGGAGCGCGGTTGGCCTCTCGCTTGGCGGCTTCCAAGGAAGCAGGGGTTAGGAGATCGCGAAGAATGTTGTGCCGCATGATAAACCTCCGAACGTTGGGGTCAGCCGGGATGAAGAGAACCAGGAGGTCAACAGCCAACCGGTGCTCCGAGGCTCACAGGGAAGCCCTGAAACCCTTGGATGGCCGCGCAGCAAGCCGTAGGTCTAGCGCCAGGCCTCCAAGCCCAGCTTGGATCGCAAGCGCCCAAGCCGATAAAAGGGACTCCAAGGGATCCCCAGGCCTGCGGAAACCCCAAAACCCACAACAGGAAAGTCAAGGGGAATCCCCTCGGAATTACTCCTGATCTCCCCTTTTCTGAACAGGGCTGCACAAACCCATTGCTCAGGTAAGGCTCTGCTCAGCTCATCTGTTCGTCGCCGACTGAGAGAGCCACCCAAGTCAAAAGCTAGCCGGGAAAACTCTCCCACCCCTTCGCGTTGGCGAAACGGGATCCTCTCAAGCGACGACAGAAGCTGTCAGCGGGGAAAAGGAAGACACCAGTAAGAGCCCAATCTTCAAGAACGTGCTCCTCGAAGACCATCCACTGGTGGCTGGCGCTACAACTACCGGAAGCGTCCATGCTGTTGAACGTTTTCCTCCAAAAAGGTTAACCGAAACAACCCGGACAGCCAGAAGAGGATCTCTTCAGCCCCCTTTAGGCTAGTTGCAGGAGTGGGATCCCGTCAACCCTTTTTCTCCAGCTCATCCGGTGAACAATCGGCGGAGCAGCTGGAGGGGTAAGATCGGGGTGAGCAGCAATAGCCCCCTTGTGGTTCCTCTCGTCTCGACATTGCCCTCAGCCTGACTCAGCAGAGTCTACATCTCGGTGGCTTGCGACCTTGAGCAACCCACGCCCTTCGCCGCCTCTGTTTTGTTAGTGGTTTTTGTTAGTGGTTTGTTGGTGGCCTTGCTTCAATGAGCTGCGCTTCCCATCTCCTACAGGTGCCGATGTCCTTGAGCTTATGGCCTCTCTTCCCCTCGTTGCCGTGATCTTGGGCACACGGCCCGAAGCCATTAAGCTGGCCCCGGTGATCCAAGCTCTGCGTGCCAGTCCCCATCTGCGCACCGAGCTGATCTTGACCGGACAACACCGGGAAATGGTGGATCAGGTGATGCGGCTATTCGGTCTGCAAGCGGATCGGGATCTGGCGATCATGCGCCCCCGCCAAAGCTTGACGGACATCACCGAAGCCACCTTGCGGGGCCTAGAACTCTACTTTCAAGAGCAACATCCTCAACTGGTTTTGGTGCAGGGAGATACCACCACCGCCTTCGCTGCCGCCTTGGCAGCTTTTTACCACCGGATCCCGGTTGGGCATGTGGAAGCCGGACTGCGCACCGATGATCTCTACAATCCTTTCCCCGAAGAGGCCAATCGCCGCCTGATCTCCCAGTTGGCCAGCCTGCACTTTGCCCCTACCCCCCAAGCCGTTGACAACCTGAAGCGAAGCCACGTGGTGGGATCCATCCATTGCACCGGCAACACTGTCATCGACGCCCTACTGCAAGTGGCCTCCCAAGGGATCCCCTGCCCCATTCCCGGCCTGGACTGGCAGCGCTACCGTGTCCTGTTGGTTACCGTGCACCGACGCGAAAATTGGGGGGATCCCCTAACCGCCATCGGCAAGGCTCTGCTGCAGATCTTGGCCGAGTTTCCCGATACCGCCCTTCTTTTGCCCCTCCATCCCAACCCCTTGGTGCGGGATCCCCTGCAAGCCCTGTTGGGATCCCATGAGCGGGCTTTTCTCACTGAGCCTCTGGACTATCCCCTCTGGGTGAGCGCCATGCAGCGCTGTACCCTCATCCTCAGCGACTCCGGCGGCATTCAAGAAGAGGCCCCTGCCCTGGGCAAACCGGTGCTGGTGCTGCGGCAGACCACCGAACGTCCTGAAGCGATTGCTGCCGGCACCGCCCGCCTGGTAGGCACACACCCCGAAAAGATCCTGAAGGCAGCCCGAGAATTGCTCACAGACCCACAAGCCTATGCCCGCATGGCCCAAGCCCAAAACCCCTTTGGCGATGGCACTGCCGCCCGGCAAATTCGCCACATCATCGAGCGGTGGTTTAACCCGCAAAGCCCTCGAGAAGAACAAAGTTAAGAATTAAAAGTTAAGAATTAAATAAGAATCAAAGATGTATAGACCGTTACCGGGAAAACCGTTTCTTTACCTATTGCTCTCAATAAGACAATTAATTAAGAAGATAGAAAGCCTGACTCCAATCCAATTGACCCCAGTCCAATCAAGAGCGAGGATGCAAACCATGAGCACGACTGCAACTGCCACCACCGTTGTCCGGGTGCCGATTGTGGATGCCACCCCAGAAAATGTGCAACCCTTCGGTCAACTTATAGGGGACGATGTGGCCAATCCTGGGCTGGGGATCCCCTTTTATCAGGGGCGTGTCCTGGAAGGACAGAACATCGACTTTCAATACACCGGCAGAGCCGTTATCCGTACGGCTAAGATCCTGCCCGGATATCCACCTGTGCTCTGGCTGGAGCGCCACATGCGTATGACCCAGTTGTTTGTCGGCCTGGGGCAAGAGCCGTTCATCATGGTGATGGCTCCTCCCAACCATCCCAAAGCAGCTCCCGATCTCGACAAAGTACAAGCCCTGCGATTCCCTGCCGGGCATGGGCTGCTGCTGCACCTCGGCACGTGGCACGATTTCCCCATTGCCTGCGAGCGCCCCGTTGTGGTGCTAACCGCCAACTCCGAAGAAGTGGTGGAAGCCCTGGCCAGCATGGAAGATGCCCACGAAATGAATCAGGGAGATGTATTCAAAATTTCCCTCCCCCAACGGCTAAAAGCGGAGATCCACCTAGAGCTGGT
>NZ_JANSIB010000092.1:0-12195 GCF_047461895.1 Synechococcus sp. R55.8
TTACGCCTTGCGGCACTAGATCCTAAGTCTAGCGCGTCTGCCGTTCCGCCACGTCCGCAAAACCTGCATGACCCAACTGGTTACCTGCGCCAGCATTCCAGTTGGAGCCCGCCCACCTATGCTAACCCAAGCCGGCTCTGGCTAACCCGGCAGCTGGGCAACAGCAACCTTCAGATCATCTGTGGCGTCCAGAACCACCCAACCTTGCCCCACCGCCCGCTTCCACAGCTCAAAGTGGAGGTGCGGCCCAGTTACCGCTCCGGTCGCCCCCACATAGCCGATGACGGATCCCCGCTCTACCACTTCCCCCGGTGTTACAGCAACTTCGGACATGTGGCCATAGCGAGTGCGCCGACCGCCGGCATGCTCCAGCACAACGGTGATCCCTAGACCCCCCAGGGATCCCGAAGTGACCACCTTGCCGCTTAAAGAGGCCAAGATCGGCGTGCCCATGCTGGCCCCCAAATCCACTCCAGCATGAAACTCCGGCTCTCCGCGGATGGGGTGAATTCGCATGCCAAATCCAGAAGTAATCGGCACCGGGTGAGGTAGGGGGTAGAGCAGTCGTTCGTCACCTGCCGCCAGTTCAGGCAACCTTGGCGTTTGCGGTTCAGGAGCTTGGGGCTGGCTGGGATCCTCGATGCGAATCTCTTGGCCGGGGGCGAGAATGATGCGGCGACCGGAGCTGCGTTCCATCAGCACCACCGGCACCCCACCTTCAGGCTGAGCATGGGGAACCAGGTCATGGTTCTTCTGGGGCTCAATCACGATCTCGCGGCCCACTACCGTCTCTGGGCGGGTTTCTGCCTCAAGGGTCGCAGGGCTGCCCTCTCCCAGGGGAATGGCTCCATCCAGCAGCAGGGCTGCTGCCCCAGGCGTGTCTAGGGCCGGTTCCACCATGGGCGGCGGGGGCAAAGGGGTTGGTTGGGTTTGGGCCAGCAGAGCAGTGGGATAAAACCAGAGCAGAGCCAGCCCCAGCTTCAGCCAAAAGCGCAGCCGCCGAGCTCGGGGGGAGAAAAGGCGTGCCGCCATAACCCAAAGTTTCATCACCGAGTTCAACGCAGGCCACATGAGAAAAAACACTGGAAAAACTACGGGCTGCCGCCCGCTGGAATGGAATAGCTCAAGCGAACTTGGTCGGGTGTAAGCGTCCGGATGGATTGCTGCTGTTGCAGATGTCGCTCCCCTTGTGTTTGTACTCGCACCCTTCCATCCTCGGCAAGGCCCAAGATCGTGAGGCTAGTCCCCCTTTCGAGCCATTGGACTTGCGGCTTGACCATCCAGGCTTCGTACTCTGAGCGAACGGGGGCAAATCCCCCTTGCAACCAGACGTGGAATCCCTGCTCCATCCCCTGCAGAACCCAGCCGGCAATCTCGGTGCGGTCGAGTGAGCGGTGCAGAGGGGATCCCAAAATTTGGGCTAAGGTGATTGCCCCAATGGGAACGGGGTTGTTGACATTCACCCCCACACCGGCCACCAACCCCAGCAGTTGCCCGCCCCCCCCAAAGCGGCTTTGTACCAGGATCCCCCCCAGCTTGAGCAGAGAATCCGGGCGCTGCTCGTCCACCACCACCAAATCGTTGGGCCATTTCAGCCGCAGCGGGATCCCAAGGTTTTGCCGTAAACGGCCCGCAATGCCCCAGCCCAAGGTCAGGGTCAGTTCCAGCAGCGAGTGATGCAAGGGCGGGGATCCCAGCCAAACGGACAGGTATAGTCCCCCCGGCTGCGAGTGCCACACTCGCCCATGTTGACCTTGCCCGGCCCGCTGGCGGGTGCTGACCAAAACTGTGCCCACCGGCAGCGGCTGTGGGAACCGACGGCCCCAATCCAAGAGCAGCCGATTGGTGGAATCGGTCACCGCCACTTGCAGCAGATGGCGGCCCCACCGGCCCGCCTGGGATCCCAGCCGCGAGGGAGAAAGCATCTCTACCCGGGATTAGCTCAACACAATGTCTTCCGCCGGACGCTGGGCCAGCCGCTTGAGGTTTTGGTAGCGCAACATGTCCAGCAGATCATTGCCCGAGCGCCCCTCCAGACGGGCCTCCACATGCAGCGCCTGCCCTAGGGCCTCCACCGCCTGCAGCCGCGGGATCCCGCGCAACACCAGGCGATCCACCGCATAGGCGTCAGCAGCCAACAGACGACGGTCATTGGTTTGGTCGCGGCGCAACTGCCAGAGGGCCAAGCCACTCAAACCACCCGAAACGGTTGCTCCCACGGGATCCTGTTGTACGGCCTCGAAGATCAAGCTCAACCCCCCCAGAGCTGCTATGGCCAGGTAAAAGTCGATCTGCCGCGACACCGCCCGACTGTAGTAGCCCACCTTGTGCAGGAACAGCCCCGCCCGCTGCAGGGGGGTAAATTGCCGCCACTCGTAGGGCTTGATGAACAGCCGCATCTGCCGTTCCCAGGGCATCTGCCGGCGGCCTTTGATCACCACCGTTTGCCGTTCCGAGGCGGGCAAGATCTTCACACTCTCCCGCATACTGGCTGGCAGCAGATCCAACAGGCGCTCAATCTCCGCCTGATCCAGAACGTAGTTTTCGTAGCCGTAGTATTCCGAGTTCATGCCGGGCCTGCTCCTCAGCTTAGTCCCATCGCCTGACGCATCTCTCGCACCGCCCGATCCAGCCCCACCAGCACCGCTCGACTGATAATGCTGTGGCCGATGTTCAGCTCCTCCATGCCAGGGATCCGCGCCACCGGGCCGACATTCCAGTAGGTAAGACCATGTCCCGCATTCACCCGCAAGCCCAGTTGAAGGGCCTGTTGGCTGGCCTTTTCCAGGTGGTCAAGTTCCACCTGCCGCTGAGCTGCGGATGAGGCTTCTGCATAGCGCCCCGTGTGGAGCTCCACCCAGCGGGCTCCCACTTGGGCAGCAGCGGCAATTTGGGTCGGATCTGGGTCGATAAACAAGCTGACGGGAATGCCGGATCCCTGCAGTTGGCCGACCACATCCCTGAGGCGCGACACCTGCCCCGCCACATCCAACCCACCTTCGGTGGTGATCTCCTCCCGCCGCTCGGGAACCAAAGTGACGTAGTCAGGCTTAATCTCCAGGGCAATCGCCACCATCTCATCGGTGGCTGCCATCTCCAGGTTGAGGTGGGTGCGCACGGTTTGCCGCAGCAGCCGCACATCCCGATCTTGAATGTGACGGCGATCCTCGCGCAAGTGCACCGTAATGCCATCTGCCCCCGCCAGCTCGGCAATCACCGCTGCCGCTACCGGATCTGGCTCCACCGTGCGGCGTGCCTGTCGAAGGGTGGCAATGTGGTCGATGTTAACTCCAAGACTTAACAAGGCTTTACTGCTTTGGGTGTAGAGGAGAATACCCCTAGTATTACATTATTCAATTTACGCCGGTCAGATGAGCCAGGATGCCATGGGCCTCAGGCCGCGAGGGTGTAGGCTTTACTCTATGATCAGGTAGCGACGTCTCGCCTGTGCGGGATCCACTCCGGGCTTGCCATGACTGATCCAGATGCCTCTCTGGCGGTGGGACAACACTCCATTGTTGACCGGGCGCGAGTGCCGGCCTTAATTGCCCAGTACTTGCCGGTGGAGATCTGCATTTACTACCAAGTCGTCCCCTTGGCCCTGGATACCGACAGCCTCATCTTGGGCATGGTGGATCCCCAGGATTTGGCGGCGTTGGACTATGTGAGCAAAATGCTGGCCTATTCCCAGATTTCCGTCCAGCCAATCCCTCTCACCGCTCAGCAGCAGCAGGATTTAATTGCCTACTACTTCAGCCATCCCCCCGACCCGGCAGAGGTGGAGCGGCTGCGCCTCCAGGCCCAAGCCAACCGGGTGACTCGGGAGGTTCCTGCTCCCGTGTCGGGGCCACCCACGCAGTTGAGGCCAACCCAGCCTCCGTCCGTCCCCGCCGACGAATCAGAAGAGACAGTGCAGCAGTTGCTCAACTCGATGCTGCGGCGGGCTTTGGATGAGAAAGCCGAGCAAATTTTCGTGGAACCTCAAGAGGGGCCTTCTTGTCGAGTGCGCTACCGCCAGCAGGGGATTTTGCGGGATCTGTTCAAAGATCTCTCCGAGTCCATACGGGCGAAGTTGATCACCGCCATGAAGCGGATGATGGCGCTGGATCCGGAGTTGATCGGGGAGCCGCAGCAGGCAGAGGTGGAGCGGATGTACCGGGGGGAGCCACTGGTGTTGCAGTTGCGCATCATCCCACAGCGCTCCAAAAGTGGCCAGACTGCCGCCTCTAGAGAAGGGGCCATCTTGAGCATCCTGCGAGGGGAAGCTCTCCAGAAATATCAACAAGGCCAGAATAACCTCCGCGTCTCTGAGACCCTAGCTTTGGCCCAACAGACCTATCAACTGCTGCAACAATTGCAAAGTGCTCTCAGCAACACAGTTGACAAGCTTAAGCAGTACCCCAGTCCGCCGCGGAGCGACTGGCCCCTGATGACGGAGGTGTTGGCAGCTATTCAAGCCCAAGCCCAGATGATCGCCATCCACCAGCAGGACTGGGAAAAACTCAATTCCGGCAGTTGACCCCCCAAAACCAGCCCCGAGCAACATCCCTTCAACGGGATCCCTCCCGCAGCAGCACCAAAATCACTCCGGCAATGATGCTGATGGTGGCACCGGCAATCAGGCTGGTGGCTAGACGTTCCAGCCGTTCCCCGATGGTTTGTGAGGTGTCGAACTTAAAAGTGAGCTTTTCGACATCACCTGAGAGCTTTTCGACATCGCCCGAGAGCTTTTCGACATCGCCCGAGAGCTTTTCAACCCGCTCCGAGAGTTTTTCGCTATCCCCTGAGAGCCGATCGATCCGCCTCAAAACTTCCTCTTGTTGTTGGGTGAGACGAGCTATTGCTTGGCTATTGGCCTCGACCAGGCGCTCGACTCGCTCTAGGCGCTCTTCTGTTGAAATCGTCATGGAGGCTGACAGTCGCGAGTACGGTACACCAGAATACCCATCCTATGCTATTGCCGGCTATTCGTCTCTCCGGCAGGGGTTTAATGGGAGGGCCTCCCATTCTGCTGCCCTGGATTGGGTGCGGTAATCTTGAGATCGTGAAGTCTTGTTCGTTAGCTTCCATGCCGTCAAAAGATCCAACTCCTCTGCCCAAGCCCCAGTCGCCATCAGGGGAAACCCCTGCCAGCTCGGGATCCCGCAGCTGGTGGCAGGCGCAACGGGAAAACCTTCTGACGGTGGTGCTGGCTCTGTTGCTGGCCTTCGGCATTCGCACCTTTGTGGCAGAGGCGCGTTGGATCCCCTCCGATTCGATGCTGCCCACTCTGGAAGAAGGGGATCGGCTGGTGGTGGAAAAGGTCAGCTACCGCTTTGGTTCGCCCAGACGAGGCGATATTATTGTTTTCAACCCTCCCGCCAAACTGAACTTCGACGGGGCCTACATCAAGCGGGTGATCGGCCTGCCGGGAGATCGCATTCGCATCGCCAACGGTGAGGTCATCATCAACGGGATCCCGCTGCGGGAAGACTACATCTATGCCCCCCCCGACTATTCTTGCCCTGGCGAGCGCTGTCCTGGAGTTCCCAATCAGGGATCCGAATTCGTGGTTCCTCCCCGCTCCTATTTTGTGATGGGGGATAACCGCAACGACAGCCAAGACTCCCATGTGTGGGGTTTCTTGCCGGAAGAAAACATCATCGGCAACACCATTTTTCGCTTTTGGCCCCCAAATCGCCTACACTTTTTCGCCCCGCCAGAATATCCTGAGCTTCTTCCAGAGGCCCAAGTGTTGGGCAACACAGCCCGGTAGAAAGCCAGCTTGACCCTGTCGGGACTGCTCAGTGCAGCCGCTCCAGCACATAGTCCACCATCTGAAACAAAGCACGACGCGCCGCAGAGTCCGGCAGGCTATACAGCGCTTCGGCAGCCCGCTGGGCGTAGTCGCGGGCCAACTGACGAGAGCGTGGGATCCCTTCGCTTTGATACACCCACTCCAGGGCCTGCTTCAGGTCTTGCGGGTTGGACAGCTCCCTGAGAATGAGCTCTCGCATCTGGGGAAATTCCTCTAGGGCAAACAGAACGGGTGCAGTGAGGTTGCCCTGGATGAGGTCGGATCCCACAGGCTTGCCAAGCGTCTCTGCCGAAGCGGTGAAATCCAGCAGATCGTCGACAATCTGAAAAGCAATGCCCAGATCCCGCCCAAAATCGAACAGGCGATCCGCCACTTCCTCGCTAACCCCGCTCAGCAGGCCAGCAGCCTTGGAACTGCCGGACATGAGGGAGGCCGTTTTGTAGAAGCTCTTGGCCAGGTAGTCTTCCATCGACACATCCGGGTCGAAGCGGGTGAGGCTCTGGCGCACCTCTCCCTCCGGCAAATCCATGATTACTTTGGAAAGGAGCTTCACTACCTCCAGGTTGTCCAGATTGGCCAAGTACCAAGCAGCTTGGCCGAAGAGGTAATCCCCCGCCAGCACGGCTATCCGATTGTCGAAGAGGGTATTCACCGTATCGATGCCCCGTCGCACGTCGGCAGCGTCGATGACATCGTCGTGAACCAGGCTGGCCGTGTGGATCATCTCAGTAATCTCTGCCAAGCGCCAATGCCGTGGGGTAATCTCTCCATCTGGAGTGGTGGCGCGGGCGATGAGGAGCACAATGGCTGGCCGGATCCCTTTCCCCCCCGCCGAAAACAGATGTTCGGCAGCCATGGCCAGAATGGGGTGCTTGGCACTGACCAACCGCGTCAGGTTCTGGCGTAAACGCTCCAGATCCGCTTCTACAGGGCCAAAGGGGGAGAGCACAGAGGTCATGGAGCCAAAGTATGAGAGGTTTTACAAAATTTCACATCTTTTTCTATTGTAGAGTACCCCATCGTTCTCGGGGAAAACCAAGCGGTATCATGCAGGCAGTCCTTTGCCCTTTTTATGTCGGATCCCGTCCCCCCACTTCGATCTCATTCCGTTCCACCGCTCCCTTCAGAACCCGATTGGGAGGAGGAGTGGGAGCTGGCGCTGGAAAAGCCGCCGCTGTCTGGGCGGGCCCAGCCTCACCATCATGATCCCCAGTCTCGGCGCAAGTTGACCAACCGCTTGGCTCGCATCGAAGGGCATGTGCGTGGGATCCGCTCCATGATCGAGCAGGATCAGCCCTGTCCAGATGTGCTGCTGCAAATTGCCGCCGTCAAGGGAGCGCTGGATCGGGTGGCGCGGCTAATTTTGGACGATCACATTCGCCACTGCATCCGCCATGCCATCGAGACCGGCAATATCGAAGTGGAGCTGGAGGAGTTGCAGCGGGCTCTGGATCGCTTTATCGGCTAAGTCTCAATGGCCAGATTTAACTTGATGAAAGTCTCCCCTTGCTTGGCTCAGGGGAACGCCAAGCGGGGCTGTCAATATCTGCAGCGGGGGCTGGCCGTTGTGATGCTGCCTAGTACCCCAGGTCATTCAGAAGGTTGGGGGGAGGGCTGGGTATAGCGCTCCAGCAGAGATGCGCTTTTGAGTTGCCACTGCAGTCCCATGAAGGCCCAGTCGATAAACTCGTTGATCTCCTCAGCGCTGAACTGCATGGCTTTGCCGATCTCGAAAATTAGCTCCTCTTCTTTTTCCACCAGCTGGCTGTTCACCACCGCCATTGCTGCCAAATCCCGCAGGATCAAGGCCCCTGCCGCATTGCGCATGGGCGGGATCCCGCTGATATCCAAAGGTGCACCTGCTTCATCGGCCAGATAGGTTTGGGCCAGTGGCGCTTCGATGCCTACCCCTTCTGCGATTTGCATGAAGAAAGAGGTTTCTTCTTCGTCCAACTGGCCATCTACTCGGGCCACCGCGATCAGGGCCTTGAGGTAGAGCTGGCGCTGCTCGTCTGTCAAATCGGCGTAGTTGATCATGGGAGTTGCTGCTGAGTGTAGGGTTTTCTCTTCAACTCTGCCATGAAGGTTGCCTTCCAAACCGGGGTCGGACATTTTCCAGTCAAGTTCCAGTCAAGCAGAAAATCGCTTAAAATAAAAAGCCTGTGTCTACCGGCCAAACGCCAAAGGCTCGGAGCGAGGCTCTGGAGCTTCAGCAGGCTTGGCGGGTCTAGGCGAACTCTTTTTTGGATTTTTTGGATCTTTACAGCTTGCGGAGCGTCCCCCAAGGAGTGGATACCCCATGGTCAAATTGCGGCTCAAGCGCTACGGAAAAAAGCGGCAACCCAGCTATCGCATCATCGCCATTGAAAGTAAAAGCCGCCGTGAAGCCCGTCCGCTAGAGGAACTGGGTTACTATAACCCGCGCACCAAGGAGACGGTTTTGCAAACGGCAGGCTTGCTGAAGTGGTTGCGTTGTGGCGCTCAGCCCACAGAGACCGTGGACAGTCTCCTCAAAAAGGCCGGCATCTACGAGATGTTGAAAGCAGGGGAAGGCGGAGTGGTTGCCTCGATTCGCATCCCGGCCATGGCCAAGCCTGAAGCTGGGATCCCTGAGGCGGCAGAAGAGGCCCCTGCAACAGAATCCGTGGCCGAGGCTGAGGTCGCCGATGTTCCCGAGTCTGAATTGAGCGAAGCTGCCACCGAGACAGCAGCAGAACTAAGTCCTCCAGAAGCTGAAGTTGAAAAGCCTCAGGTTGAGGAAGCGGTTGAGGCCTAGGGTCGGCTAAGCTTGGCTTGGCCAGTTGTTCCCTCCTGTCGTCTAGCTCTCTATGCCAGACTACAAGGCTCTCGCCCATCTTTTGATCGAACCGCTGCTCAGCAGCGCCTCTCTTCAAATGGATGTGGAAACCACCTGTGGCGGGCGAAAGGTATGGCTGCGGCTGGCCTTTGACCCGAAGGATCGCGGGCGGGTGTTCGGGCGAGGCGGGCGTACCTTGCAGGCGATTCGACAGGTGATGATGGCTGCAGCTCAGTTGGCGGGCCAATCTCTGTACATCGACATCTACGGAGAAGCGGGAGAGCGGGAATGAGCCAAATTCTCACCTTTCTGGGCAAGGGGGGCACAGGTCGGAGCACCTTGGCCGTGGCGGCAGCTCGGGCCGCAGCCCAGCAGGGGCGGCGGGTGCTGTTGGTGGGCCATCAGGCGGGGCCGGGGCTGGAAATGCTTTTGGGCGGGATCCCGCTTTCCGGCGAGCCGGTGACCATTGCTGCCAACTTGAGCGTGGTGCAGTTGCGGACAACCCAGCTGCTGGAGCAGTTCTGGACGGCGGCCAAAGAGCTGGAAGCCCGATACGTGCGCACCCCCTTTTTCCGGGAGATCTACGGCCAGGAACTGGGGGTGTTGCCGGGCATGGATCAGGCCCTGGCCCTGGAAGCTCTGCGCCGTTACGATGCCAGCGGCCAATACGACTGCATTCTCTACGATGGGCCAGGGGATCTGACCACCTTGCGGGCCTTTGGGATCCCGGAGGTGGCCAGTTGGTACTGGCGGCGAGCCTCCCAAGCTTTTTTGGGATCCGACTTGGCCAAAACCCTGCGACCCTTTGCCGAGCCCTTGTTGCGTTCGGTAAGCACCGTGGAATTTTCCTCCCTGGAGGATCTGCCAGAGCGGTTGGGGGGCATGACCAACCTTTTGGAGCAGGGACGACAGGCTATTGCCAATCCGCGCCGCGTGTTGGCCCACCTGGTGACCACCCCTGACCCGATGGCCGTGCAAACCGCCCGTTACCTTTGGGGGAGTGCTCAGATGGTGGGGCTGACGGTGGGTGGCCTCTGGGTTACCCCTCTGGCTCCGGGAGAGGTCTCGGCCGCCGATTTTTTCCCGCTGACACTACGAACACTCCCCCTGCGTCAGGGATCCGATTGGTCGGCTTTGGAAGCAGCGGTGGGGGGGATGTTCGCTGTGCCGGATGTGCCGCCGCCCGTGGCCATCGACGAGGGAGCCCGTACAGTCAAGCTGTTTATTCCCGGCTTCAGCAAGGCCCAAATCGAGCTGAGCCAGTCAGGCCCCGAGCTGACCATTACCGCCGGGGATCAGCGGCGCAACTTGTTCTTGCCCCCCAGCTTGGCGGGTCGGCAGGTGACCGGGGCCAAGTTTCAAGAACCCTTCCTGGTCATCAGCTTCGGCTAAAACGATCCCCAGTTGTTCCCCTCTGTTCGCGTCAACGGGATGGAGTCCTCGGGAGAGAGCGATGTTGGCCAAACGGATCATTCCCTGTCTGGATGTGGCGGCGGGGCGCGTGGTGAAAGGGATCCAGTTTGTGCAATTGCGGGATGCCGGGGATCCGGTGGAGCTGGCCCAGGCTTACGATCAGGCAGGAGCCGATGAGCTGGTCTTTTTGGACATCACCGCCACCCACGAAGAGCGGGAGATTTTGTTGGAAGTGGTGCGGCGCACCGCAGAGCAGGTGTTCATTCCCCTCACGGTGGGAGGAGGGATCCGCGATCTGGAGGGGATCCGGCAACTGCTGCGGGCCGGGGCAGACAAGGTCAGCCTCAATTCGGCGGCGGTCAGGGATCCGGATTTGGTGACTCAAGCCAGCCGCTGGTTTGGATCCCAGTGCATTGTGGTGGCCATTGATGCTCGCGCCAAGCCGCAGGGAGGGGGATGGGAGGTATACGTGCGCGGGGGGCGGCAGCCGACGGGCCTGGACGCGGTGGAGTGGGCCAAAAGCGTGGCCGAACGGGGGGCAGGGGAGATCTTGCTCACCAGCATGGACGCCGATGGCACTCAAGCAGGCTATGACCTCGAGCTAACCCGGCGGGTGGCCGAGGCGGTGTCGGTGCCGGTGATTGCCTCAGGAGGAGCAGGGGAGTGTGCTCATATCCGCCAAGCTCTGCAGGAGGGAGGGGCGGAAGCGGCTCTATTGGCCTCGCTGCTCCACTATGGCCGGCTGACGATTGCGCAGATCAAAGCCGACTTGGCCGCCCATGCCATTCCGGTGCGTTTCTAGCTTGGGGAGGGATCCGTGCAGGCTCAAGATCTGGCCGCTCTCCTGCCTGAGGTGTGCCGCCTGGCAGAAGCAGCAGGGCAGGCCATCTTGCCCTTCTATCGGCAAAAATCGCTGCCGATCCAACTCAAAGCAGATGCCTCCCCCCTAACTGAGGCGGATCTGGCTGCCCACCACCTGATCCTGCAGGGCCTGCAAGAGTTGACCCCAGGGATCCCGGTGCTCTCGGAAGAATCGGGCGGGATCCCTTACCCAGAGCGGCAACAGTGGGAGCGGTTTTGGCTGGTGGATCCCTTGGATGGCACCCGAGAGTTTATCGGGCGCAACGGCCAGTTTACGGTGAATATTGCTCTCATCGAGGAAGGGATCCCCATCCTGGGGGTCGTCCATGCCCCAGCTCTGGGCCTCACCTACGCGGCTGCGCAAAAGCTGGGGGCCTGCAAGAGGGAAAGGACTCCGTCCTGCGTTCACGAACAGCCCATCCGCACCTGCCCTTACGCCCAAGAACCCCTACAAGTGGTGGCCAGCCGTTCCCACAGCAACCCGGAGACGGAGCAGTTCCTCGAGCGGCTGCGGCAGCGCTGTGGCTCTCTGGAAGTGAAGTCTGTGGGCAGTGCCCTAAAGCTTTGCCTTGTGGCCGAAGGATCTGCCCATCTCTACCCTCGCTTCGGCCCCACCATGGAGTGGGATACTGCCGCTGCCCAGTGCATTGTGGAGCAGGCGGGGGGAAGGGTTACCGATCTGGCAGGGGATCCCTTGCGCTACAACAAGCCCGACCTGCACAACCCGCCCTTTGTAGCGGCTGCCGAAGGCATGGCCCAACTGTGGCAGAACCTGATCCCCTGAGGGAAGCCCCGGCTACATGCCCATCTCTGTGGGGTTAAAGCCATCCGGGAACTTGGTGTACTCGTCGTAAAGGGCACCGCGGAAATGGGTGTTGGTGATGATGGCTCCGCGCAGATCGGCCCCAATCCGCAGATCGGCTCGGTTCAGCTCGGCTTCGCTGAGGTCGGCCCTGAGCAATTTGGCCCGGTAGAGGTTGGCCCCCCGCAAATCTGCCTTCACCAACTTAGCCCCAATCAGGTTCACCCGTCGCAGCTTGGCTCCGCGCAGGTCGGCTCCCGAGAGATCTGCTCCCGACAAATCCGCCTCGCGCAAATCTGCCCCACTCAAGTCGGCATCCCGTAGGATAATGCCCTTCAAATTCGCGCCACTCAACTGCGCTCCACTCAGGTTGGAGCCCGAAAAATCCCGTTGGCCAGACGCATAAGCCTGCAACAGTTGCTTGGCATCCAAGAGAGGCTTGATACTTGCTGTTGTCATCGCTGTTTGTTCTCTCACAAAACCGTAGGCAAACTAACCTCAGCCCTGCCGGAAGCAGGCTGTGAC
>NZ_JANSIB010000093.1:0-12053 GCF_047461895.1 Synechococcus sp. R55.8
TGATGACGCTTCCCGTCTTGCGCAGCACTCACAGCAGCGAGATCCCAGGGATCCCAACTGAGGTTTAGAGGGCTGGTCGCATCAGCAGGAACTGACACTCTGCCGCAGCAGGAGAAGGATTTGAGAACGGCATGGCAACCGGCTAGAGCAAGGCTTAGAGTAGCAGTAGCCCCAAGCCTTTTGCTCAAGGAGTCCGGCCATGGGATCCCAGGATCGCGCTCCGCCCTCAGGAACAGAGGAGCCGCAATCTGACCGTTCGCGCTCCTCGGACGACGTCCTTTTGCAGCTCACCGTTCGGGGATCCCGGCAGCAGGTGTTGCGAGGTTTGCGAGCTTGGCTGGAGCTGGGCTTACTGACCCCAGAGCACTTTCGCTTGCTGGTGGAGCAGTATCGGCTAGAGGGGGAGGAACCAAGGTCAGCGGCAGTTTCCCCCAGCGACGAGATCCCGGCTCGTCTTGGCTCGGCCTACGTGCTCTGGATTTTGGGTTTGTTTGGCATCTGTGGCCTGCACCGTTTTTATCTGGGCCGCTGGCGGACGGGTTTGCTCTGGCTGTTGACCTTTGGGCTGCTGGGGATCGGTCAGCTCCTGGATTTGATTTGGATCCCAGGGATGGTGCGAGAAAGAAATGCTCGCCTGGCCGGATCTGGGGTTGAGGAACCTGCGGTCGAGGGGGGAGAAGAGCCCCAAGCTGCCCCTCAATCCACTCGCGCTACTCGGACGGAGTCCTTGCCCCCCCCTACCCCGGCGCTGGCTGTTTTGCTGCGGAACTTGCTGTCAGAGCTGAGCGTGGCTTGGCTGTTGCTGCTGGGCCTGTTTTTGGTGGTGGTGTCCTCGGGGGTGCTGGCGGCCAGCCACTGGGAGCAATTTTCTCCAACTGCTCAGTATGGGGTGCTCTTGGCCTATACGGCGGCTTTTGGGGTAGGTGCTGGATGGATCCAACGGCAGGAAGGGCTGCGTCTAACCGGTCAAACCTTGGAGGCTATTGCCCTGCTGCTGGTGCCGGTGAACGTGTGGGCCCTGGATGGGCTGGGGATCCTTTGGGGGATCCGCATCCTGGCGCTGGGCTTGCTGCTGGGGATCCCGTTGACGGCTGAGGGTCGGGTGCGCTCGCTGGGTTCAGGTGCCGGCTTTCGCGACAGCGGTGTGGAGCCCAATGCCTTTTACGGAACCTTGGTGAACTTTTTGGCCCTCTCTGGCTTGCACGCTTTCTGGAGCTTGGGGCCGCAGGAGCTTCGCCCTGCTTTTGTCCTGGGGATCCTGTATCTGGGGATCCTCAGCACCGTGATTTACACCTGGAGCCGCCGGTCTCTAGAATTACGGGGCTCCAGGCTCTGGCTAATCGGGGCTGCCGGATCCCTGTTGATCCTGCGGGGGCTGCTGTCTGGGCATGTCCAAGTGTCGCAGTTGGGGTTGGCGGTGGCCCTGTTGGGTTGGCTGGCAGCGGAATGGCCCCAGGGATCCCCGGACGTCGTAGCAGAAGGCGCTCAGGAGGGGACGCTCTCCCGCTGGTGGGAGGGGAGCTGGGTGCTGTTGGTGGTGGGCTGGCTGCTGGCTGCCATTGGCTTGGCGGAGAGCCCTTTCAGCGGCTGGCAGTTGCTGGGGATTAGCCTGCTGGGGATCCATGTCTTAATCGGGCGCTTGCGCCGACACACCCAGTCGCCCCAGCGGGACGAAGTCCTTAGGGTGCATTTGACGTTGCTGTTCTTGCTGGGCCTGGAAACTTGCTGGGCTTTTTGGCAGGTGTGGCCAGCAAGCTGGCGGCAAGAGGTTGTAGCTACAGTAACCAACTGGTTTCAGCCCCTTGATTCCCCTTGGGGCTTGCTGGGGTTGGTGCTACTGCCCTACGAGGTGCTGTGGTTGGGGTTGGCGGCCCGCTGGCAGAGGAGCACTCCAGAAGCTGGCGAGACAGACTTTTCTGGGCTGGTGGAACCAACAGAGCGCTTGGTTTTGGGGCTAGGGGGATCCCTGCTGCTCTTGAGCCTTCCCTATCCGGCCATTCGCTTTTGGCACTTGCTTTTGAGCGCCGGGATCCTGGCCTGGTGGCTACAACAAAAGTCCAGATCAGGAGAAACTCCCAACTTTCTTTGGGTACTCCTGACCCACGCCTACGGAGTGGGGGCACTGCTAGCCGGGATCCGCTGGCTTTTGCCCGACTTGTTCGCGCCAGCGGTGCGGAGCACTAGCCTGTCCAGTTGGGGAGTGGTTCTGCTGCTGGTGGGCCTATTGCAATGGGCAGGGCGGGTAGCTCTGGGTGGGTCAGAGCGCTTTTTTTGGGGAGTGCCTGCGGAGCTGTGGCAGCGAAGTGCAGATGGCATAGGGTCGGTGCTGGTGGGATCCAGCTACTTGGCGTTTTTGCTGCAACGGCTCCCCGAGTTGTCTGCGACTGGTGAACAATCCTTTGGCTGGCTGTGGCTGCTGGTGCCTCTTGTTTTGACGGCAGCTCAGGTATTGGCCCTGCCCCCCCTGGAGTTCATGCCCCGCTGGCTGCAGAGCCCAGAGCAAGGGGGATTGGGATCCCTTTCCTGGCGGCAGGGGATCCCAGTGCGGGGATCCCTGCGTCTTTGGGCCGTGCTCTCGCTGGTGATGGCGCAGTTGCTCACCTTGGGCAGGCCGGGCCCGGATCTGCTCGGGCTAGGGCTGGGGTTGCTGCTGCTAGCTACCCAGGTGTGGCTATGGGCTTGTCCCTTGCCAAGTTCCCCTACTCCTGGAGCAGAGGGGGAAGCCCTGCTGGCGGTGGCCTTCGGCTCAGGGTTCGGCCTGGTGGGGATCAGCCGGCTCTTGCCGACACTTACGGAAGCGGAATGGCTGCTGGTCTTGGCAGCGCTGCTGTTGCTCTTGAGCGGCTGTCGCTACGGCATCCGGCACCTCTCTTCTCGCCTGCAAGCCGCTTACCGGCCAGCCCTGGATGGCTGGGGTATACCCTTGGGGTTGGTGCTCTTGCTCTCCCTAACGTTGCCCACCGCGGCGGCCCTCTTCACCCCTTCCTCGCCCCCTGCTTTCTCGGCAGCCATACCGCTGGCCTCTGGGGTTACCTGGCTGGCCATTGGTCTCCGACTTTGGGTAGAGGTTGCTCCGGTCTTCTCTGCTCCCATTGCCGAGACGGGATCCTCTCCGACCCTCCCCCCTAGCGCTAGCGGGACGGAGTCCTCTCCGACAGGGGATGCCCCTGAAATTGCCCAAGCCCTTTCATCTGGCCAGATCAAGGGTCAGATGGATGGGTTGTTGTACGGGCTGGGCTGGGCTTTGGAGCTACTGGCGGCAAGCGGCGTGTTGTGGGCTGTGCAGGGATCCCGTCCTGTTGCCCCTCTGCTTGCCGTCATCAATCTAAGCCTGGGGATCCTCTTTTGGATTGGGCCGGAAAAACTCTTGCTTGAGGGGGCCGCTCGCGCTGGCGGGACAAAGTCTTTGGGGGGGCAGCTCCTGCAACAGGTCAGGGCCCTGAGCTTCTGGCGGACGGGGCCTTTGATCTATGCAGGGTTGGGCTGGCTGGGATCCCATGCCCAGTGGAGTGAGGTAACGGGCTTGGGCAGCTTAGGTCTCTCCATCGTGTTGCTGGGCCTGGGGCGTCGACAGGCGGTCCAACGGGCGCAAGAGCAAGGCCGGGAAGACCTCCGTCCTGCCAACTGGAAAGGGCTCCTGGGCGCTTGGGGCGTGTCTGTGGCCGCCTACGAGAGCTGGGTTTACTTCCTCAGCCAGCGAACTGGGGGATCCCTGGCAAATGGGTTGGTGTTGATCGCTCTGTTAGGGCTGAGCTTGGCCTGGGGCTACGGCTTTTGTCCCCCTTGGCTGGCGGCGACCCTGCAGCTTAAAAGAGCTGGGTTGCGCTGGATGGCCTTGGCCAACTGGGCTCTGGCCAGCCTTGTCCTCTGGTCTGCCCTTTTCGATCCTCGCCTCAGCCGTTGGGGACAGCTCCTCTGGGTGCTGACGGGATCCGGCCTGGTGGCCTATGCCGCCGGACAGGCGAGAACCTCAACTCTAGAATCTCCAACAGAGCAAAATTGGGTGCCAACGGTCTGGGGTTACCTCAGTGCATGGCAAGGAGCTGGGGTTCTGCTGGGCGGTGTGTTCCTGGGGCTGCCGCAGCTATCCATAGCGCGATGGGCCGGATCCCTGCTCTGTGGGCTGGGGCTGGTTTACCATGGCTTGCCCTGGCGACGGTGGGGCTGGCCGGCGGCTCCTTGGCAGAATACAGCCTTGGTGCTGCCCCTGGCCGCTTTTCTGGTAACCGCGGGAGGAAATAACACCCTTAATCTGCTGCTGGGGGCAACCTACTATGCCCTGCTGGCTATCTGGAGATCCCAAGTGCGCCTGGGCTATGTCAGCCTGTTCTTGAGCAACTGGATCCTGTGGAGTTACGGCTGGCATCAGGATTGGGCTTCCCTGACGTTCTATGCCCTGCCCCTGGTGGGATCCCTGCTCTATGTGGCCCAGGTGGATCCGGGATTACAGGAAACCAACGGACGGCGGGGGCGGCATTGGCTGCGGCTGGTTTCCTTGGGCACATGGCTGCTGGTGGTGCTGGTGGAAACTCACGGGCAACGGTGGACGGGCTTTTGGCCGGTAGGGTTGGGTTTGGCCTTGGGTCTGCTGGGCTTGGCCTTGCGGGTAAGAGCCTATCTCTTCGTGGGCACGCTGGCCTTTGGGCTGGGGATCCTGCGGCAGGGATGGCTGTTGGTAACAACTGATGCGCTGCTGCTCTGGGCCACTGGGATCCTGCTGGGCCTGCTTCTGATTTGGACGGCAGCCAATCTTGAAGGGCGTCGAGAAGAGGTGGGATCCCGCCTCTCCGCTTGGCTAGGGCAACTGCAGAGCTGGGAATGAAAGAATCCTGAGTCCAGCCAATCTGAGCAGGATCAACTTGAGGAGGGCTGACCTGTTCGCGACAGCGGTGCGGAGCACTACTGAGGCCCTATCAGAGGAGGCGAACACGCCAGAAAATGGATCGACGAGGAATCGACACTCAACGCGAGTGATGAGAAAACAAGTCGGTAGGGCAGGGGGTATGTCAAACTGAGGCTGGCCTTGCTTTGGAGGATCGGGTCTATTGCTGGGCAACGCTGACCCAAAGGTATCTTCTCAGCCTGGGTGGAAAAAGCTCCTGCGGCAGATCTTGGCTCCTTGGCGGGAGTTCGATGGCATTTTGCTGGCCACAGTGCTGGCCTTGACGGGCATCGGTATTGTTGCTATCCGCAGTGCGGTCTGGGAGCGGCCCATCAGCCACTACTGGGTACAGCAGTTGATCATGGCCGGGATCAGCCTGGCGTTTTTGGGAGTGGTGGCCCGGATTCCATATGAGCGGCTGTTGCGCTGGCACTGGTTCACCTACTTCCTGACCTTGGCAGGTTTAATTGCAGTGCTCTTTTTCGGCACGGCGGGGGGAGGGGCGGAGCGCTGGCTCTCCATCGCTGGCTTTCAGGTGCAGCCTTCTGAGTTTGCCAAGCTGGGGGTAATCATCACCCTGGCTGCTCTCCTGCACCACTGGCCGATCAAGTACTTCAGCCAGATTTGGGTGGCCGTTGCCGTCATTGCTCCTCCCTGGATCTTGATTTTCCTGCAGCCCAACCTGGGCACTGCCCTGGTGTTTGTGGTGATTGTCCTGGTCATGCTCTACTGGGCCGGAGCCAAGGGCAGTTGGATCCTCTTGCTCCTGTCGCCGGGGGTGGGAGCCATTCTCTATGGCTTACACACTCGCCCAGAGCTGAGCTGGATGCTTTGGGTTTGGCTGCTCTGGTGTCTGGGAATGGCGGGGTTGGCTGCTTGGCGTCTCCCCTGGCAGTGGACGGGGGCCGTAACTTTTGGGGTAATCAACCTGCTCTCGGGGCAGTTGGGTCAGCTAGCTTGGCACCTTCTCAAGCCCTATCAGCGGCGGCGGCTGGAGATTTTTATCGATCCCATGCAAGAGCCCTGGGGAGCCGGCTATCACCTCATTCAATCCCGCATTGCCATCGGAGCCGGCGGCCTCTGGGGCCGCGGTATCCAGCAGGGCACCCAAACCCAGCTGGACTTCATCCCCGAACAGCACACGGATTTTATTTTCTCGGCCATTGGGGAAGAGATGGGTTTTATCGGCACCCTGACGGTGCTGATCCTGTTTTGGATCCTGTGTGCGCGGCTGATCTGGATTGCCCAAGGGGCCAAGGACAATTTTGGATCCCTGATTGCCATTGGGGTGCTGGCAATGATCCTGTTTCAGGCAGTAGTCAACATCGGCATGACCATCGGCCTGGCCCCCATTACCGGTTTGCCTTTGCCTTTTTTGAGCTATGGCCGCTCGGCTCTGCTGACCAATTTTCTGGCCATTGGCTTGGTGGAGTCGGTGGTGATGCACCGCCAGCGTACTAGTCTTTTCAAGTAGGCAGGCTCAATTTGCCTCCAGCGGGTTTGGCCTCAACAAGGGGAAGCTGCTGCCAGCGTTGGGCAACACTGGCCAAGGATCTTAAGATAGGAACACGGAGCCCCGGCTGGTCGAGCTGGCATGTTGCGTTTGGATCCTGCCCTCTACTTTGACCACAGCGCCACCACTCCGCCTCGGCCTGAGGTGATCGAGGCCATGCAGATGGCGATGCAGGAAAGCTGGGGCAACCCCTCCAGCTTGCACGGGTGGGGAGAACGGGCCGCCATGGCCATGGAGCGGGCGCGGCAGCAGGTGGCCGAGCTGCTTAACTGTGAGCCGGAGGCGCTGCTGTTTACCTCAGGCGGGACGGAGTCCAACAACCTGGCCCTGTTTGGGGTGGCCCAGCGCTACTCTACTCCCCAACATCTCATCATCTCCAGCGTCGAGCACGCCTCGGTGGAGAATGCTGCCCGCCAGTTGCAGTCCCAAGGCTGGCAGGTCACCCGTCTGCTGGTGAACGCCGCCGGCCAGGTGGATCCCCAGACTTTGATCCAGGCGCTGCAACCCAATACCGTTTTGGTCTCCATCGTCCACGGCCAAAATGAGGTGGGATCCCTGCAGCCCATTGCAGAGCTGGGTCAGATCTGTCGCCAGGCGGGGGTGCTCTTCCACACCGACGCTGTGCAGACGGTGGGGCGGATCCCGCTGGATCTGGCGCAACTGCCGGTGGATCTGCTCTCCCTTTCCGGGCATAAACTCTACGGGCCCCAGGGGGTGGGGGCGCTGTACGTGCGCCCAGGGGTGGAGCTGCGACCGCTGCTGCGGGGGGGTGGGCAAGAACGGCGGCTGCGGGCTGGCACCCAAGGGATCCCGGGCATTGTCGGCTTGGGAGTGGCGGCAGCTTTGGCGGCCCAAGAGCTATCTCAAGAAACGGCCCGCCTGCGACAATTGCAACGGCATTTGGCCCAGTTGCTAGCGGAGGTGCCCGGTTTGCGGCTGACCGGCCCTGTGGATTTGGAGCAGCGTCTGCCCCACCACCTCAGCTACTGCACCGCAGGGATCCCGGGGAATGTGCTGGTCAGGGCCCTAAGCCGCCAGGGGATCGCCATTAGCGCCGGCTCCGCCTGTAGCAGCGGCCAACTGATCCCCAGCCGCATCCTCTTGGCCATGGGCCACTCAGAAGCCGAGGCGCTGGGATCCATTCGCCTTAGCCTTGGCAAAGCCACCACCTACGCTGCGGTTGAGTATGTGGCCCGATGTCTACAAACGGAGCTTGCCTCCATCTCCAAATCCGTAGCCTTGGGGAATGCGGCAACTCAATCCCCGTTGTCGATCCCCGTCACGTAGCCGGATCGAAGGTCGGGCAGGCTGGGTTAAGGTGATAAAGAGTTACAGGGCTGGTCGCTATGGCTGAGATGAGTCCGTATCAGGTGTTGGGAATTAGCGAAGAAGCCTCTTTTGAAGAGATTCAATCGGCGCGGGCTCGGCTCCTGGCCAGCTTGGGCGCCGATGAACAGCAGCAAGAGCGGGTGGAGCAAGCCTACGATGCCATCCTGATGCAGCGCCTGCGCCTGCGCAAAGAGGGCAAAATCGCCGTTCCCGATCGCATTCGCTACGCCGAACAACGGGCTGCCCATCCTGAGCCGGAGCTGAGTTTGCCTCGCCCTGCTGCCCAAAATCCCCCCTGGGTCAGCCGCTGGCTGGATACCCCCTCTACCGCCGATGCCCTCTGGCCTGCGGCGCTGCTGGGTGGGCTGGGGGGTTGGGTTATCCTGGCTCCCGATGAGTACCCCTCGCTGCAACTGGCCTTGGGGCTGATGGCTTGTATCTATTTCCTGTACCGCAAAGAGCGCCGCTTCATTCGCGCTTTTCTCTTGGCCCTGGCGGGCCTGAGCCTGGGGCTGATGTTGGCCTACGGCATTGCCCTTCCTCTCACCGGTGGCGATGCTCCTGGTGCGCTGTTGGTGGGGATCACGTTTACGGTGATGTGGTTGGTGACCAGCTTTCTGCGCTAGCTGCCGGTTTGCGACAGATATTCAACCTGGAACCTCACCTGCCAAACCGCCGCTGCCGCGACTGATAGCTAAGCAAGGCTTGGTGAAAAGCGGCTCGGTCAAAATCCGGCCAGAGAATGGGGGTGAAATACTGCTCGGTGTAGGCCATCTGCCAGAGCAGGAAGTTGCTGATGCGCATCTCGCCACTGGTGCGGATCAGCAGGTCAGGATCGGAGAGGCCGGTGGTGTAGAGAAATTGGGAAAAGAGGGCCTCGTCAATCTGATCCGGCTGCAGCAGCCCCTGCTGCACCAAGGTGGCAATGGAGCGGCAGGCTTGTAGGATCTCCTGTCTTCCCCCGTAGTTGAGGGCCACCGTCAGGCAAATGCCCTTGTTGTGCTGGGTGCATTCCACCGCATGCACGATGGTTTCCTGCAGAGAGTGGGGCAGAGCCGACAACTGGCCGGCAAACTGGATGCGCACCCCCTGCTGCACCATTTCCCCCAATTCCTGCCACAACACCTGCTCGAACAAAGTCATGAGAAAATCCACCTCCTCGCGGGCCCGGCCCCAGTTCTCGGTGGAGAAGGCATAGGCGGTAAGGGCTGGGATCCCCCAGTCATCACAACAGCGCAGCAGCTCCTTCAGGGCCGCTACCCCTCGCTGATGCCCAACACTGCGGGGTAAGCCCCGTTTTTGCGCCCAACGCCCGTTGCCATCCATCACCACCGCCACATGGCGGGGCAACAACTGCGGATCTAGGTCGGCAGGCAACTGCAGAAGATGGGCAGGAGAAAGGGTCATGGAGATTCAGTCTTCGGGGAGGGTTTTCTCAGGTTTGCGAAAGAGTTTAGTCAGATCGGCAAGGGATCCCCACCAGCGCAGCGGCCCATTGCGAAACCAGGGGTGGGCCCACAATCCCTTTAGCGGAGCATCTCGTTTTTTGGCATCGCGGGGATTGCGCAACCGCTGTACCAGCAGTTCGTGTAACTTGGCACTGGTCAGAGGCCGCTCGATGCGCCCACCCTCCGCCAGGGAAATGGATCCCGTTTCTTCTGAGACCACAATACACAAGCAATTGGTCTGCTCTGTGATCCCCATCGCAGCGCGGTGCCGTGTGCCCAGCTGTCGAGAGGCGGCCCGCTCCGAAACCGGCAGGATGACCCCCGCTGCGCGAATGCGATTCCGATGGATGACCACAGCCCCATCATGCAACAAAGTTGAAGTCTGGAAAATGGTCTGCAAGATCTCCCGCGACACCCGCGCCTGGAGAGGTACTCCTTTGTCGGTAAACACCCGCGAGTCAATTGGCTGCTCCGGCTCGATCACAATCAGCGCTCCTGTGCGGTTTTGGGAAAGTTCTCGCACTGCTTGCACCAGTTCTTCCACCAAATCTTCCTCAGGATCCTCCTCGTCATCGCCTGCGTTGCTCGGCCACTCCATGCGGATGGCTCTTGCCAATTGCTCCAGCAGCCGCCGAAACTCCGGTTGAAAGAGCACGCCCATGGCTACAGCTGCGCCCAGTAGCAGGCGATCCAAGATCAGGTGAACCAAGGGGAGAGAGGCTGTGGCCAGGTACAGCACCAGCAGCACTATAAATCCCCTCACCAGCACCCCAGCACGACTTTCGCGGGTGTAGTAGAGAGCCAAAGCCAACAGAAAGACAGCCAGAGCCCAGTCCAAGAGGCTGAGAAAGTTAAACTGCTGTAGCCAAGCCCATAAGGCCGCCAGCATGGCGAAAAACCCCGTTCACGCTCCCCTCATTGCGGACCTTCTGCCTGGTGCCGTTCTGCACCTCAGAACCCCTGTTGGACTGCGGCCCCCAGACCAGCCTACCACTCACCTCCTGGCTGTCTTCCAGTCTTTCTCGCATGAGGTGCGTTGGCTGCGGTCGGCGCTGCCAGGAAAGGCTGTGCCTCTACTGACCAGATGGGTATGGGCAAACTTCCCCTTCAACGCAGCAACCGCTCTGGCAAGACATCTTGACGGATTAAGTCGGCATAAGTTTCTCGCCGCACAATCAACTGGGCCTCTCCCTCGTTGACCAGCACCGCGGCTGGCCGAGGGAAGCGATTGTAATTGGAAGCCATGCTGTAGTTGTAGGCCCCCGTCGCCAAAACCACCAACACTTCTCCTGCCATTGGGGCGGGCAGAAGCACATCCTTCAACAGCACATCCCCCGACTCGCAGTGCTTGCCGGCCACCGTTACCCGCTGCGTGGCCTCTGCCTCTGGTCGGTTGGCCAGAAGGGCGGTATAGCGGGCTTGATAGGTGATCGGGCGGGGGTTGTCGGACATACCACCGTCGATGGTGATGTAGGTGCGTCCTTGGGGCAGGTCATCGCTGGGAGGGATCCGCTTTTGCCCTCCCAGGGTGTAGGCGGTCACGGCAGCCGGCCCAATCACAGATCGTCCAGGCTCGCAGAGCACCTTGGGCAAAGGGATCCCGGACTGGGCAAAGGCTTGTTGCACCGCCGTCGCCACAGTTTCCACCCACTCCGGGATGGAGGGGGGATCATCGGATTCGACATAGCGGATCCCCAGGCCCCCACCCACATTCAGCTCTTGTAGGGGCAACCCTCTGCCCAGCCCTTGCCGCCAGATCTGGGCCAGCACCCCCGCCAGGTCGCGGTGGCCCTGTAGATCAAAAATCTGTGACCCAATGTGGGCATGGAGCCCAACGCACTGCAGTTGGGGATGGGCTGCCAAAAAGTCAAACACCTCCGGCAGTTGCCATTGGCCGATGCCGAATTTGCTGTCGGTTTGTCCGGTGCGGATGTACTCGTGGGTGTGGACGTCAATACCAGGGTTAACCCGCAGGAGCAGCCGCGCTGGCCGTGCGGGCGTGGTCAGGGCCGACACCTGCTGCAGTTCGTATAGGCTATCGACCACCAAAGTACAGCCCGTCTCCAGGGCCAAGTTCAGCTCGTCGAGAGACTTGGCGTTGCCGTGCAGATAGAGATCTTCACCTTTGGCCCCCGCCTGCAGGGCCGTGTACAGCTCCCCGCCAGAAGCCACATCCAACCCCAGCCCTTCTTGCAGCGCCAATGCACAGATGGCCAGGCAATTCCAGGCTTTCGTGGCGTACAAAACCCGGGATCCCCCGGCGTAGCAGCGGGCCCAGGTGTCACGGTAAAGCTGGCAGGCGCGGCGCAGCGTCCATTCGTCCAGGATGTAGAGAGGGGATCCAAACTGGCGCACCAGCTCCACCACGTCGCACCCCCCAATTTCCAAGTGCCCCCGGCTGTTGATACGGCTGGTCAAGGGGCGCAAAGACTGGTTGGGGGAAAGGGTCTGCTCTGGATGGGTGGGAGTGCCGAGGGTCGAAATCATGGTCAGGAGTCAGAAAACTGTCTTAAACGATATCAAGTTCCTTATTCAGTTTGTCTTGAAAAGTGCCCAGCCCTAACCCGATCCCTTTATACCCAGCTCTGGGGCTGCCTCGTTCCGCTTCGACTCTGACTCCTCGGTTTTGAGATGGCTGACAATTGGCACAGTGGGAGTGTGTCTGACTTACGCAACACCTTCTGCTATGATGAAAGACCGGTGTCAACGGGTCGATGCCCGAGGGGTTAAAGGGGGCGGACTGTAAATCCGCTGGCTTACGCCTACGTTGGTTCGAATCCAACTCGGCCCACCATCGGCTTTGCCCACGTGGCTCAGTGGTAGAGCACCCCCTTGGTAAGGGGGAGGTCACGAGTTCGATCCTCGTCGTGGGCTTGGCGCT
>NZ_JANSIB010000094.1:0-12038 GCF_047461895.1 Synechococcus sp. R55.8
TCGGCGCTATCCTTCCCCGCCCTGAAGGACGGGGCTTGCCGCGCCTTTTGGTCAATACAGCTGCGTCTTGACTCCGCTATGGTGGCGCTATGGTGAATAGAGGGGTGGGAGGATGGGTTGAGAGCGGCGATGGCAACAACAGACGTGACGGTGGTGGTGAAGATCGGCACCTCCAGCCTGACAGATACTCAGACCGGCTTGTTGCGTCTTTCGGTGTTGGGGCCGCTGGTGGAGGTGCTGACCCACCTGCGCAGGCAGGGGTATGCGGTGATCTTGGTCTCCTCTGGGGCGGTGGGGGTGGGCTGTGCTCGCCTTGGCTGGCGGCAACGACCGACGGCTATTGCCGAGAAGCAGGCGGTGGCTGCGGTGGGACAGGGGCGGTTGATCCGCCTTTACGATGACCTCTTCTCGGCTCTGAACCAGCCAATTGCCCAAGTGCTGCTCACCCGCGGCGATCTGGTGGAGCGCAGCCGCTACGTGAACGCCAATCGCACTTTTGCCCAACTGCTGCAGATGGGGGTTATTCCCATCGTCAATGAAAACGACACGGTGGCAGTGGAGGAGCTGAAATTCGGCGATAACGACTCGCTTTCGGCGTTAGTGGCCAGCATGGTGCAGGCCAAGTGGCTTATCCTGCTCACCGATGTGGACAAGCTCTATTCGGCTGACCCCAACCGAGATCCCTCTGCCCAGCCCATTGAGCGGGTGTTGCCCGGGATCCCGCTACAGGTGAAGGCCGAAGCCCAGGGGAAAAGCGGCTGGGGCACCGGCGGCATGGCCACCAAACTGACCGCTGCTCAAATTGCTACAGCTGCAGGGGTAACGGTGGTGATCACCAATGGCAAACGGCCTGAGCAGATCCCGGCAATTCTGGCCGGCGAGGCCATCGGCACCCGCTTTGATCCGGCTCCTCAGCCCGCCAGCGCCCGCAAGCGATGGATTGCCTACGGCCTCATCCCCGAGGGATCTTTGACTTTGGATGAGGGGGCGGTACGAGCGGTGTGCGAGCAAGGGCGCTCGCTGTTGCCGGCAGGGATCACAGCCATTTCTGGGGAGTTTGAGGCGGGGGCTGCCGTGCGCCTGTGCGATCCCAGCGGCCAGGAGGTGGCGCGGGGCCTGGTGAACTACAGCGCCGAGGAGCTGCGGCAGATTAAGGGCAAAAAAACTGCCGAGATCCCTCACATCCTGGGCTACGAAGGGGTTGATACTGCCGTCCACCGGGATAACTTGGCCTTGCTCAATTGAGGCCATGGGTGAGGCCATGGGGGCGAGTCCAGGCGCGGTGCTCTGCACCACTAGCACGAATGGCTACAACGGCGGGATCCCAACGCCTATTCTTCCAACTGCCAGGGATCCTGAGCCAGCACCTCATCGAAAACCCGCGGGGGGCGCACGGCCATCAGCACCTGGCCCAACAGGGGAGAGGAGGGCGAGTCTTCTATCCACTCCACCGCCAGGGATCCGGCCCGATCCACCAGGAAAAATCCCGCCATCTGAGCTCCCTCCCAAACCCGAGCGGCGCGATCGACCACCAGCAAAACCGGATCCTGTTCTTCACCGGCAGGCACCGGCAAACCCAACAGGGATCCCAAAAGCCGGTTTTCCACCTGAAGGATCACCGGATCCCCGGCCTTTTGAATCACCGGCCAAGCAGGCAAGGCCATCCAAGTCTGCTCCGCCGGGCTGTTGACCCAGCCAAAGGGCCCTTGCGGCTCGCTGGGGGGGATCCCTTCCCAGGCGGCAGTTGCAAGAGGCAGGGAGCCGGCCACCGGCAGCAGGCGCGGCAGATCTTCTTCCAAGCGAAACACGGACAGCTTGGGCAAAACGCTGCGTTGGGGGCGGGAGCTGGTGGCAATCGTGGACAAGAGCTGCTCCACCTGTCGGCGGGCTGTATCACTGTGGACATACTGAAACGCTCGACCGATAGCCCGAGTTCGCTCCTGCAGATCGCGGGTTTGCTGGGCCGTCCGCCAGGCTTGATAGGCCACCGCATCGCCGGGGTGATCCGTAAACCCTTCCGGAAGCTGTTGGAGCTGGGCATAATTTTTCACGGCGCGGGCGATCTCGTGAGCATCATCGGCATGCAAATGGCGACTGAAGATAAATTCCGCCACCCGAACCCGATCCTGTGGAGAGAGAATGCGCAACTCGTAGAGGATATCGCTACCTTTGTGGGCAAAATGCTCCAGAACTGCTGGGCTGGCTCCTGCTTTGGATATCCCTTCGTAAACTTGGGCCGCAACGATGATCTGGTTTTGGTGAATGGGCTCAAACCCGGTTGCCTCGAAGATGGCCTGGGGAGTCATTTTCTGTCGTTGCAAAGCTTGACAGGCCTTGGCCCAATCCAGCCACCGGCCCTCTTTGCGGCGCAGCCGCTCTACCAACAAGCTGGGATCCTCCTCCACAGCAGCAGGTTCCGGCAGATACTGACTCATGCTTGTTCTCCAACAGGCTGGACAGATCACCACTCCCCTGGTCCACAGCCCAGCAGAGCTGGCCGGGCATCTGGCCAAACTTGATCTTCAAACTTGATCTTAGGGCTGATAGCGGTTCTGGCCGAGTCCGGTCGCGACAGCGGGACGGAGTCCTTGGCGAAACTCTAGATCGCTGGGTCGCACAGCATCACCTGGGAAGGCTGTCCACTCACCGGCAAGCAGTTCAGATCCAATTGCCAAAGCTGAGACAGGTGAGATTTCTCTGCTTTGGGCACCTGCAGCCAAATCTTGCCCCTTTGGCCCACCTGCAACACCTGTGAGCCGTTAGGCACAGCTACTTGGGCCAAGGGATCCCCTTTTTCACTGTACAGCCAGAGGGAAGTGGATTGCTCGCCCTCTCGACACAGCAGCAGCACGCCCCAAGGGGCCTTGGCCATCTGGACAGGTTGCCCTTTCAAGAACCAGCGGCGCACCCGCAGCGGATTCACCTGCACCGAGTGGAGATAGGGGCAGCAACCTTGCTGGCCTTCCCTTCCCTCATCTGTTGCCGCAAAGAGCAACCGTTCTCCCAAGCTGATCACCCCCCCTTGGGGATCCAAGGGCAGGCGATGGCGAATGGGCTGGGATCCCGTCTGCAGAGACCAACCGGTTGCGACAGTGGGATGGTGTCCCTTGGGATAGGGCAAGAGGCTCATCTCCACCCACTGCTGCCCCACACCTGTCAACAAAACCAGATGCTCCGAGAGGGCCAGCAAGCGGGACAGGGATCCCTGCCAAGGCCAACGAAAATAGCAGCGGGAATCGGGGAAAGGCTGTGTTCCTGTCGACGTGGCCGGCTGCCATTGTACGGCCCCCAACTCTTGGGCGGTGGCCCAGACCAGCTCCTGTCGCTCTGCCAGCCAGGTGGCCTGCCAATCCTCCTCAAAGCTGAGCAAGGTGCGGATGCGGCTGGGGCTGAGGTGCAAAAGGCTGCTTCGGGAGAAGGCCAGGGCTTCCGGGAAGGTGTTCAAGGGCAGCACCGCCCGAATTGGCTCGTCCAGGGAAAAACGGGCCAAAGCAGGGGATCCCAGGGCAAGGTTCTGGAGCTCCAGCCATTCCAGCCTCTGGGGGGTCACCCGCAACAGCAGCGGGGATCTGGAGCCGCTGGGATCCTCGCAGATGCAGAACTTTTGCTCGGCCAGGAACTCCATCCCGCCAGTGTCAACAGAGCCCAGATCCGGCAGATCCCAAACCTGTACCCCAGGGGGCGGCCATCTGGGCAGGCGAGGGCCAACCCAACAACTGGCCGGCTCTTGCCACTCTTGGGCAACCACCGCCAAAGCCGACCGCATTTGGGCAGCAGTGCGGAACCGCCGCAAGGGCAACTTGCGTAGGGCTATCTCCAGCACCTCCCGCAGCGGGGCAGGGATCCCTTCTGGACAGACAAACGGCTGGTTGAGGTGGGCGTGCATCAACTGGCCGGGAGATCCGGAAAAAGGCCGTCGGCCCGTCAGCAGCTCCACCAGGATGATCCCCACCGCGTAGAGATCGGAAGCGGGACTGAACTGGCCATAAAACCGCTCCGGGGCCATGTAGGCAGGGGATCCGGTGGCGGTGATCTCGCCGGCAGCAGGCTGCAGGCGACGGGCGATGCCAAAATCCGTCAACTTCAGTTGCCAGCCCTGGGGCGTGGGCTTGAGCAGGATGTTCTCGGGCTTGACATCGCAGTGGATCACCCCCTGCCGGTGGGCATGATCTAACCCGGCCAAAATCTGATCCACAAAGCCCAAAACCTGCTTGACCGGCAGCCACAGCCCTTGCTCCACCTGGTCGATCAGCTCCCGCAGCGTGCCTCCCTCGCAGTACTCCAACACCAGGTAGCGACCTTCGCGGGCATGTTCGAGGGCGTAGCAGCGGGTAATGTTGGGGTGGTTGAGGGTGAGCAGATGGCGCAGCTCCCGCAGCAGATTTTGGGTGGGAAAGCGCTCCGCCGGCAGCTCCTTCAGGGCCACCAGGTCTCCTCCTTGACGGGGACGGGCACAGAATACACGCCCGTACTGCCCTTGGCCGGCCAAACCCAACATTTGGTAGCTGTCGTGAATCGACTTGAGGGTACGGCTGCGTCGGGACACGGCCCTAGCCCACGAGGAATCAATACCGGCACTTTACATCTTTTTTTGCTCTTTTCGTTCCCGTCTTGGCTCAGGTTCCAGAACAACGAGCCCAGCAGCAGGTCTGCCGAACTCCCACCGGAAAGCCTAAGAGCCGGTCAACTGCTTGAGCAGCTCCGCTGCGTGGGTTTCCACCTTGACCTTGGTGATAACGGCCTCGATCTTCCCCTCCGGATCAATAACAAAAGTGGTGCGGTGAATGCCGTTGTACTCTTTGCCCATGAACTTTTTCGGCCCATAGACCCCGTAAGCCCTGGCCACCTTGGCCCCCTCATCCACCAACAGGGGGAAGGGCAGTTGCAGCTTCTGGGCAAATTTTTGGTGGGAACGGGCATCGTCGGCGCTCACCCCCAAGATGGCGATGCCGTGGGCTTGATAGTCAGCGTAGGCATCCCGAAAGCCGCAGGCTTCTTGGGTGCAGCCGGGGGTGTTGTCCCGCGGGTAAAAATAGAGCACCACCCGCTGTCCCCGCAACTGGCTCAAGCTGATGGGATTGCCCTCGGCATCGGGCAGGGTGAACTCCGGAGCCGGATCCCCAACGGCAAGGGGCATGGGTGGGATCCCTCCTCAGACCGATTTTTTGGGAGAGAGAATCATCGTGATGTTTCGCCCTTCCTTTTGGGGGGGCTGCTGCATTTCCGCCACTTCTTGTAAGTCTTTGAACAAGCGGTGCAGCAATTCTTCCCCCAACTCGGCGTGCTGGGCCTCACGACCGCGGAACATCACCGTGGCTTTCACCTTGTCTCCATCCCCCAAGAACTGTTGGGCGCTGCGCAGGCGCACGTTGTAGTCGTGCTCGCCGATGTTGTAGCGAAACTTCACTTCCTTGATCTCGGCAGTGTGTTGCTTCTTGCGGGCCTCCCGTTCTTTCTTCTCCTTCTCAAACTTGAACTTGCCGTAGTCCATGATGCGGCAGACGGGCGGGTCGGCCTTTTCGCTCACCAAGACCAAGTCCAGATCTTTTTCTTCTGCCAGGCGCAGGGCTTCGCGCGGGCTCATGATCCCCAACTGAGTGCCGTCGGTATCGATAAGGCGGATTTTGGGGAAGCGGATGCGCTCGTTGATGGCCGGCAGCTCTGCGCGCTGCTTGCGGGGGAAGCGGTCAGGTGGACGCTCTACGGTCAAGTTTTCCTCTCTCAACGAAATAACAACACAAGACAAATGCTAAGTAGGACTAGCCCCCTTCGGAGCAGTGCCGAACCCTGAGTTTGGACTCTCCAATCAAAGTCGGCCACTGGCCCGCAGGCTAAGGCAGGCTGCACCTATACTAACCGGCATTTTCCGTCTCTTTCTAGAGCCGTCAAGCGTTGTCAAGGCCCGCTCACTTGGGGATCCTGCCAGGCCGCGGTAGGATACCAAAGTGGCGATCTTGAACAGGATCGAGGGTTGTTTGTCGGCCAGCAGGGAGGGCAGAAGCGGTGCAGCTCGGTTTAACGGAACGGGAACTGACAGAGTTGGCCCAAAAGTCGGTTCAGCTCATCCTCAGCCCGCGGGAAGGGGATAGCGAAGCGCTGATCCAGTACAAGTCTTCGGCAGAATTTCGAGCGGGGGTGCATCTGGCCTGTGCGGCCATGGTGTTGGTCTTGGCAGAGAACAACGAGCGCCTCAGCCAGCAGTTGCAGGCTACTTTACAAAACTTATCTGCAGCCGTCGAGAAACCCTCAGAGAAGGCTGCCGGAAGCTAGCCCAAGGATCCGCGAACGGGGGAGGAAAAGCCTTGGCTGAGGTGCGCAGCGAACGAGACTCAATGGGGGAGCGGCAACTACCCCAGTCGGTTTACTACGGCATCCAGACCGCCCGTGCCCTGGAGAACTTCCCCATCAGCGGCCTCAAGCCCCTGCCAGAGTATGTGGAGGCCTGCGTGCTGATTAAAAAGGCGGCGGCGGAGGTCAACGGCGAGCTGGGGTGCATTCCGGCAGAGGTGGCCAAGGCGATTGTCCAAGCGGCGGATGAGATCCTCCAGGGATCCCTGCGGGATCAGTTTGTGGTGGATGTGTACCAGGCGGGGGCGGGCACCTCCCACCACATGAACGTCAACGAAGTGCTGGCCAACCGCGCTCTGGAGATCCTGGGGGAGCCCAAGGGCCGCTACGAGCGGGTCAGCCCCAACGACCATGTCAACTACGGCCAGTCCACCAACGATGTCATCCCCACCGCCATTCGTCTGGCTGCCCTGCTGCGGGTGCGACGGGATTTTCTGGGCACGCTGGACAATTTGGTAGCGGCGCTGGAGCAGAAGGCCCAAGAGTTTCGCGGCATCCTCAAGGCCGGTCGCACCCATTTGCAGGATGCGGTGCCAGTGCGGCTGGGGGATAGCTTCGGCGCCTACGCGGCCATCTTTGCCCAACACCGTCGCTGGATTGAGGAGGCCAGCCAGGCCCTGTGCAGCTTGGGGCTGGGGGGAAGCGCCGTCGGCACCGGCCTCAACACTCATCCCCAGTACCGGAAAAAGGTGGTGCAACGGCTGGCAGAGTATACCCAGTTGCCCCTCACCCCTGCTCCCCACCCCATGGCGGCGATGCAGAGCATGGCCCCCTTTGTGCATCTGTCGGGATCCCTGCGCAACCTGGCCCAAGATGGCATCAAGCTGGCCAACGACCTGCGGCTGATGGATTCTGGCCCCAAGACCGGCCTGAAGGAGATCCAACTGCCGCCGGTGCAGCCCGGCTCTTCCATCATGCCTGGCAAGTACAACCCGGTGATAGCCGAGATGTTGAACATGGTCTGTTTCCAGGTGATCGGGCTGGATACCGCCATCACCCTCGCAGCCCAAGCGGGGCAATTTGAGCTCAACGTGATGATGCCCCTGATTGCCTATGACCTCCTGCACAGCCTGCAGATTCTGAACAGCAGCCTGCGGGTCTTTGCCGAGCGCTGTATTCAAGGCATCACCCCCAAACCGGAGCGCTGCCGCGGCTACGCAGAAGGGACGCTGGCTTTGGTGACCGCCCTCAACCCCTACATCGGCTATTTGCAAGCTGCAGAAGTGGCCAAGGCTTCTTTGGAAACCGGCCAGTCCATTCGGCAGATTGTCTTAGAGCGCAACTTGATGACCCCGGAACAGGTGGCCAAGGTGCTGGATCTGGAGGCGATGAGCCAAATGCAGTCCTAACCCATTCGCTACAGTGGAGGCATACTGCTCCTGCCTGGCCATGACCATCGCCCCCTATCGCTGGCCCACCCAGCACGACTTGCCCGATACAGACGACACCCCCTTGGACAACGAGGATCAAGGCCGCCAATACCCCCTCCTCCGGGAACCGCTGCTGCTGCACTGGTCAGATCGGCAAGACTTTTTTGTGGCTTGCAACATGGGCCTTTACTACGCCCTACCCCGGCAGGTCATTGTTCCAGATTTGTTTCTGGTGCTGGGGGTTCCCCGTTGGCGGGATGGCACTGCCCGCAAAAGTTATGTGGTTTGGGACGAAGGGAATATCTTGCCTATTCTCATCTTGGAGATCATCTGCAACGACCAGGGGGAAGAAAAACCCGGACAAGCCAAATTCCAGCTCTACGAAAGGCGGCTGCGGATCCCCTACTACGTCACCTTCGAGCTAGAGACCGATGAGCTGAATGTTTATCAACTCCAGGGCGGACACTATGAGCTGCTCCCCGGCTCAGGCGCTGGAGAACATCCCCCAATTCTGTTGCCCGATTTGGACTTGAGTATCGGTCGGTGGTGGGGATCCTACGAGGGGCGAGAACGCTTTTGGGTGCGCTGGTATGATAGGGCAGGGCAATTGTTGCCTACGGGAGCTGAACTAGAACGGCAGCGGGCTGAATTGGAACGGCAACGGGCTGAATTGGAACGGCAGCGGGCAGAATTGGAACGCTCCCGAGCCGAACGACTGGCCCAGCGGCTACGGGAACTGGGAGAAGACCCTGAATTTTGATCAGCTTTTCCAGGGATCCCCAAAAAAGAAATCTCCACCTACCCCCTACACTGGAATCCTGGCATTCCAGGGGGACATGATGACCAGACAGCGACTCAGTTTGTGGACGAAGCTGGCCTATGGGGTGGGGGATCTGGGCACAGGCATGACGGCCAACATCCTCATCTTTTTCCTGCTGCCCTTTCTCACCAATACCGTTGGCATGTCGGCAGGCCTAGCCGGCAGCATCTACGCCATCACTCGCTTTTGGGATGCCATCAACGATCCCATCATCGGCATTCTCAGCGACCGCACCCGCACCCGTTGGGGCCGTCGCCGCCCCTGGCTGCTGTTTGCAGCCCTCCCCTTTGGCCTCACGTTCCTGGCCCAGTGGTGGATCCCTTTTCCCGGTCGGATTGGCCCCCTGTTTGCCTACTACCTGGCGGTGTCGCTCTTGTTCAATACCTTCTACTCTGCGGCCAATATTCCCTACGCCTCCCTGACAGCGGAGCTGACCCAGGATTACGACGAGCGCACCCAGCTCAACCAATTCCGCTTTGCCTTCTCTGTAGGGGGCAGCATGGTTGCGGTGGTCACCTTTCCCCTGCTGGTCAACTTGCTGCCGGATCGGGCTGCCGGCCATCTGCTGGCCGGAGCCTGTTTTGGAGTGATCTCGGCTGTGCCCTTGCTGATCTGTTTTTGGGGGGTGCGAGAACGGTATCCATCCCAACGGGATCCCATGCCCCTGGTTCAACAACTGCGGGTGGCCTTCAGCAACCGCCCCTACCTGTTTGTCAGCGGCATCTACCTGTGTTCTTGGCTGGCGTTTCAGTTCACGGCCACGATCATCCCCTACTTCATCGTCTTCTGGATGGGCCTGCCGGAGGTGTGGATTTCCCTGGTGGTACTGGCGGTACAGGGGATCGCAGTGCTGACGCTGTTCGGTTGGACCCAACTGAGCACCCATCTGGACAAGCGCACCATGTACCTCATTGGGGCGGGGTTTTGGCTGATCTCGCAGGCAGGCCTGTTTTTCCTCCAGCCCGGGCAGCAGGGGATCATGATTGGGCTGGCTCTGTTGGCCGGCATTGGGGTTTCTGCTACAGCCTATCTCGGCCCTTGGTCGATGTTGCCGGATGTGATCGACCTGGATGAGCTGCAAACCGGGGAGCGGCGGGAGGGGATCTTCTACGCTTTTATGGTCTTCTTACAAAAGGTGGGCCTGGCACTGGGGCTGTTTTTCGTGGGGCAAGCTCTGGATTGGGCCGGCTTCGTGCCTTCGGTGGCCGGAGAGGCCCTGCCCATCCAGCCGGAATCGGCTTTGTTGGCCATTCGCGTTGCCATTGGCCCCTTACCGGGAGTGGCTTTGATCGGCGGGATCTTGCTGGTGTGGTTCTACCCAATCACCCGGCAGCGTCATCAGCAGATCCTGATGGAATTGGAAGAAAGACGGCAACAATACCACCCCAGCACCGAAAGATCTCCTTAGCTAAACCGCCGAGAAGCCCCGCCCTCTGTCCGTAGGACGTATGGCCTACGGCCCGCTGAAGCGAACGTGCTAGCGGCGCGGAGCGCTTGGGCCGGGATGAGAGGCGGGAGTACCTTGGTTTTCAATGTACTGGCGCAATACCGAGACTGTTACCCCACCACATGAAGCGATGAAATAAGATTCATTCCACAGCACATTTTTCCGGTATATCTTGCTGATGTAATCCGCAAACTCGCTTCTCATCCTGCGACTAGAGACGGATTTGATGTTGTTTACCAATTTGGACAGATCCACCTGCGGGTAGTACTGGAACAGCAGATGAACATGGTCTGCCTCGCCGTTGAACTCAATAAGTTTGCAACCCCACTTTTGGCAAAGGTCATACATAACTTCATGTAATCGCTGCAGCATTTCGCTGGTAAATACCTTGCGACGGTGCTTGGTGGTTAAGACCAAGTGTGCCTTCAAATCAGATACAGCTCTGCCGCTGGAAACAAAATCATGCTTCATGGCCGCTAATCCCTGCTGGCGCTATAATCAGTGTAGCGGTTTCTGAGTACGCTTAAGATGAGGACTGCCTATCAGTACCGCCTGCGGCCTACGCCCAGTCAAGTTGTCCTGATGGAGCAATGGCTGGAGCTGTTGCGCAAGCAGTACAACTATCGGTTGGCAGAGCGGCTTAACTGGTGGGAACAAAACCGCTGTGATATAAACGCCTGCCCCTTAATCTGTCATTTGCCTGAGCTGAAAGACAGGCCGGATGTCTACTCCCAAAAACGAGACTTGGTGAATACCAAAGCAAGGTTCCCCGAATACCAAGCAATCCATTCGCAAGTCCTGCAAAACTGCATAGAGCGGGTGCACAAAGCATTCGACCGCTGGCTGAAAGGCGACCGTAACGGCAAGAGGGCAGGAAGGCCGAGATTCAAAGGGGCGGGCCGGTATCGTTCCTTCACCTTTCCCCAGGTAAAACAGGACTGCATTCAAGGGAAGTTTATTCATCTGCCCAAAATCGGAGCAATTAAGCTGATTCAGCACCGTCCGTTGCCTGACGGGTTTGTTATCAAGACTGCCACCATCACCCGTAAGGCTGATGGGTGGTATGTGACATTAAGCCTGCAAGATGCGTCCGTCCCCGAGTTTGCTCCTGAGCCTGCAACACTGGAGAACACGATAGGGATCGACATGGGGCTGGACTCCTTTTTGGTGACCGATACAGGGGAGTCCGTCCCAGTGCCCCAGTATTACCGCCGCGCCCAAAAGCGCCTGGAGAGGCTGCAGCGGTCATTATCCCGCAAGCAGAAAGGGTCAAACCGCCGCAAGAAGGCCTTAAGGCGAGTGGCTAAGGCGCACCTCAAGGTGGCCAATCAGCGTAAAGATTTCCACTACAAAGTAGCCAAGAAGCTAGTAAGCAAAGGGAAGCATATTGCGTATGAGGCGCTCAACACCAAAGGTATTGCGAGAACCCGACTAGCGAAATCCATCTATGACGCTGGGTGGGGGCAATTCCTGCAAATTCTCGCAGTCAAGGCTGAAAGAGCTGGGCTGAGGGCGATTGCAGTGGATCCAAGAGGCACGAGCCAAGACTGTTCTCAGTGCGGTCAAAAAGTACCGAAAACCATTCGAGACAGATGGCATTCTTGCCCGCATTGTGGACTGGAACTAGGCCGAGACCACAACGCGGCGATAAACATCAAATACAGAGCGGTGGGGCATCCCGTTCTCAAAGCTCAGGAAATGTCCTTCACAGGAGTCACTGAGAAGCCCGTACTCTTTCGCTTTAGCGGCGCGGAGCGCTTTGCGTCAGCATGAGTGCGGGAGTATGTCACACCGCAAAATAGGCTACGGTTTCTAGCGGCAGAGCAACTGGCGCAATTGCGGGGGTTTTGATCTTCGGCCCAGGCTACTCCTCTCTCAGGGGCCTGCAGGATTACCTCATCAATGGCCTGAAAAAATGGCCTGAAAATCGATCACTCCTTCATCTCGCGCTGGGGGCCGAATGGAGAAAATGCCGAGACCATTCGCCTGATCATCACCTTGGCCCGCAGCCTGGGAATGGATGTCACTGCCGAGGGGATCGAAACCCTACAGC
>NZ_JANSIB010000095.1:0-11882 GCF_047461895.1 Synechococcus sp. R55.8
CTCTCATCACTTTGTAGCCTGTTTAACTTGAGCGCGAGCCTGCTTCACCATGGCAATTAAGGTTTGATGGGCGTCCTCAGAGTCCCGCAGGGGGTGGTCGAAGCGGATCCGCAGCGTTTGTACGGCCCCGTCGACCTGCACCCGCAAGTCCATCCCTTCCGGGTCAATGGCCTGCATGCGGGCTTGGGTAACTCCTTCCACCTGGCCAAAGACCCTGGCGTAGAGGGCTATTGCATCGGCATGATCTTCGTTCATGTGCTTGCAGATGCGCTCGCTAACTTGGGGGGTGAGAGGATCGCCCATGGCAGTTGTTTTTAGCTTACAGCCCTCAGTTTAAAGCTCCCGCCAGTCCACAGTAAACTACCCAACCCTACCCCTGGCCAGTACAATAATGCGGCTAACCCAGCGTTAAAAGCGGCGCTCCCGGATAGGCAGCCGTTTAGGTTTCAGAATAAAAAGGCAGGGATCCCTTCCCCTCCATCCCAGAGAACACCAGGGATCCAGGGGATCAAGCTTGTCCTTGGGCCTGTAGCTCCAACAGCTCATCTGCCATATCCAAAAAAGCCTCCCGATCCAGATAGGAGACATCTCCCACCCACTCCCCCAGCTTGACCACATAGACCTCGCTCAAGGTGGGCCGGCGCTGCAAATCGCGGGAATAGGCTTTCACCAACCCGAGCACCGATTGCTTTTTGACAATTCGCCTGTAGCGGGGATCGTCCTTGGCCCGCACACGATAGACGACTCCGGTCTCATCGCCAATTTCCATCTCAAACTGGCGCTCCCGCACCTCTTCAATGTAGAAGTTGCCATCTTCATCCAGCTTTTCTCGCTCTTCCACCACCACCTCGAAGCGGCGAGTACGCAGCACCTGCCCAAAAAACAATCCCCCATAGGGAATCTCGCGAAAGGCTAGCTGACGGCGGGAGATGGTGTAGAGCGGCCCCCACAGGAAGGGATAGAGCAACGAGAGAATCCCGACCAGGAAGGCGATTGCCCCCAGAAAGGATCCCTCGCCGAAAGCGCGGGAAAGAACCAGCAACGCCACGCCCACCAAAATGGCCGTGATGATGCGGCCCGTGCTCTTGAGGGCATCGCTCCAGTAAGCCGCATACTGAAGGCGCGTTGGCACCACCGGAATCACCGATTCGCATTCTTCTGGGGTTAGCTCCAACAACATGCTCCAAGGATCCTCACAATGCCACACTCCATCTGCAACGGGCCAGACCCTATCTTAATTAAAATGAGGCAGGGGCGCTTCGCCGCCGGGCTTGTCTGCTGCCAGTCCTTGCACACTTGCCACTTCCATGCCGACAGGATCCCATTGCTCCTCGACCAGCCAGACCATCAGACAGCAGGTGGCCCAATTGGACGAGGGATCCCGTCGCGACAAGGCTTGGCTGGGGGATGCGGTGTTGAGCTTGTTTGCCCGGCAGTGGCTGCTTGGCCCACCTCAAGACTGGCAAGTGCCTTCCCCGCCCAGTTGTGACTTGAATCGCGCAGAACTCTTCACGTGGCTGACCTCCAATCAATTTTTGTCGGCCCTCAGGGATCCCACGCAGGTTGAGGCGGAAATCGGCCTGATTTACGAAAAAGAAGGTCTACAAGCAGCGTTTGAATATATCCAGGCGCACCTGCTGCCTCTGTTTGTAAGGCAGGTGAACAACCGCGCCAAAGCCCTGCGTGGCAAACGCCACTAGCCAGTTTCTGAGCGAAGCAAGAGCGCGGCAGGATGGCTGGGCAGGTCGCCTCTTGAGGGGGAAGCAGAGTTAATGGGAAGAAGGGGGATCCACCCAGCGCCCATCGGCTTTGATCAGATCGATCAGCGCCTGCACGCCTTCCGATTCCGGCACCCTTTTCACTTCCTCTTTGCCGCGGTAGAGAGAGATCACCCCCGGCGTCTTGCCCACGTAGCCGTAGTCGGCGTCGGCCATCTCTCCCGGCCCATTGACAATGCAGCCCATGACGGCAATGTCCAGCCCCACCAGGTGCTGGGTTGCGGCGCGCACCTTCTGCAGCACCTCCTCCAAATTGAAGAGGGTGCGGCCACAGGAAGGGCAGGCCACATACTCCACCATGGTTTTGCGCAGGTTCAGAGCTTGCAAAATGCCGTAGGCCACCGGGATCTCCTTCTCTGGCGCTTCCGTGAGAGAAACCCGAATCGTGTCGCCGATCCCTTCAGCCAAGAGGGTTCCGATCCCCACCGCCGACTTGATGCGCCCATATTCTCCATCGCCCGCCTCGGTGACACCTAAGTGGAAGGGGTAATTCAGGCCCAGGGCATCGAAGCGACGAGCTGCCAGCCGGTAGGCCGCCAACATGACCTGCGGGCGGGAGGCCTTGAAGGAAAGCACCACATTGTGAAAGTCTTGCTCGGCGCAGATTTGGGCAAATTCCAGGGCCGACTCCACCATGCCCTCAGGCGTATCCCCGTAGGTGAAGAGCATCCGCTCTGCCAGGGATCCATGATTTACCCCGATGCGCAGGGCTTTGTTCTGGGCTTTGAGGGTCTGGACAAGGGGGGTGAAAGTTTCCCGGATTTTGTTGCGGATGGCCTCAAATTCCGCCTGGGTATATTCTGTGCGACCGGGCTGAGGTTTTTCAAAGACGAACAACCCTGGATTGATGCGCACCTTGTCCACGTATTTGGCCACCTCCAGGGCGATCTTGATGCCGTTGTGATGGACATCGGCTACCAAAGGCACGGGCTTGTAGGTTTGGATCAGCTTCTCCCGAATTGCCTCCATCGCCTTGGCATGGGCCATGCTGGGAACGGTAACCCGCACAATCTCTGAGCCTGCCTCGTGCAGACGGCGGATCCCGGCTACTGCTGCGTCGATGTCGAGGGTGTCCTCGTTGATCATGGACTGTACCACCACCGGGTGCTGGCTGCCGATCAACACATCAGCTACGGCCACCGTACGGGTGGGGCGACGGGGATAGACCGGTTCTGGGTAGGGCTGCTGAGTGGGGGCGTTGGGCCGATCCAGGGTTTGCATAGCTTGGTCAAGCCAAAAGAGCTGCTCTAGCTTGATTGTAGGTCGGAAACTAACCTGGGGTTCGATTCAGCTCAGGGTAAAGGCTGAGGGGTTCAACCCCGAGGATTTCGACGGGATCCCCAACCCTCAGGTGCTTGCCCGCCTCCGTTCTCGGGATCCACGTATTGATCCCAAGGCGATAGAAATGGTCAAAGCGGCTGGCTTCGGCCCAGGGTGGCAAGGTTTTCTGCCGTTGCGCTACGAAGTGCTTTTGAAAACCGGGATAGGCCTCTCCGCTCAGGGGATCCCGGGTGGGCACCACACAGCGGGTGCAGGGGTTGAGGCCCAGCAGCTCCACTTCCCCAATGCGAAAGCGCACCCCTTGATCTGCCTGGGCAAAGAGCCGATCCTCCCAAAAGGGCAGACATTCCGACAGCTCGATATTCATGCGAAAGCGTTGCCGCATCTCTTCGGGGGTGAGGCCGGGGAACCAATTGGCCACCGTCTCCAGAGTGGCTATGCTGATCAGGGTGGGGCCGTTGGCATAGGGATCATCCGGAAACCCCCTGAGAGGCTCCTCCAGCAGTTGCACCGGAAAACCGAACCAATCGCTGAGCCAAGTCTGCAAAGCATCCCGCTGCTGCTGCAGGTCAAACTGAGCCGCCTTGCCATCCCCCCACAACTGCACCCGGCACAACCGGGGATCAAACCGGGCCCGCAGGCGGTGGACTGCAGCATGGCGTTTGCCGTTTACCCGCTTCCCCTCCGCATCCACCAGGGCGTAGCGCCGATCCCCCTCCAAAGTCCCCCCTGCCGTCAGCCTCACCTCAGACAGAGGGCTCCCATCCAGGGACTTGATGGGATAGACCGTTAACCTGGCAACCTGGGGCATGGCCTGTCTGCCGGGATCCCTGGGGGTGGGATCCGCCTTAGCTGCTTAACTGTCGGCTTCGGTGGGATGGTCGGTCATGGGGTAGCTGCGGATAAAGTCTCTGGGGGTTACATTTTCTACAAACTTGCGAAAGGCCTCCCGCTCCGCCTCGTCGGCATCCTGGTTCATGGGGATCGAGGCTTCCGCAATGACCTCTTCCACCGTCCAGATGGGAACATGGGCCCGCAGAGCGAGGGCAATGGCGTCGCTGGGGCGGCAGTCGATCTCTTGTTTTTTGTCACCATTCACGGTGACGAGCACCGCGTAGAAGGTGTTATCCAGCAACGCGTGAATGATGACTCGCTCCAGCTTGATCCCCCACGTCTTCCAGGAGTTGAGGATGAGATCATGGGTCATGGGGCGCAGTGGCTTTTGGTCGTCCAGGGCCTGCAAAATGGCGTTGGCCTCTGCTTTTCCCACCCAAATGGGCAGGGCACGACGCTCACTGCCATCGCGCAGGATGACAATGGGGTTTTGGTTGACGGCATCGACCGCAATCCCAGCCACATGCATCTCGATCATGAGCAATTGCCTCCAGCCGGTGATCTTGATCGTATCTACGGGCGTCAAAGTTTGGCAACACACCATGAGCTCAGTTGGTAGTCCAGTTGAAGTGGCTTTGATCGGGGGCACTAGCGAGAGCCGCAGCTTGGCCGACGCCCTCAGCCGCCAAGGGATCCCTTGGGTGGCAACCGTCACCACTGAAGGGGCCAGAAGACTGTATCAGGATTTGCCCGGTCAGGTGGTGGTCACCCGATTTTCGCCGTCATCTCTGGAAGAATTCCTGCAAGAACGCCGGATCCGCGTAGTGGTGGATGCCTCTCATCCTTTTGCCCTGCAGATCTCGCAACTGGCCATCCGGGTGACGGCCCAACTGGGGATCCCCTACCTGCGCTACGAACGCCCTCCTGTAGAGCTGGATCCCTGGGTCCAGGTGGTGCCGGACTGGCAGGGGGTGCTCACAGAGGCGGTGCTGGCGGGGCGGCGGGTGCTGCTGACGGTGGGAGTGAAGGCCCTGCCCCTGTTTGTACCTTGGCAAGATCGCTGCCAACTGTGGGCACGGGTGCTGCCGGAATCGGTTCCCCAAGCGGTGCAAGCCGGGATCCCTGCCGAGCGGGTGATCGGGATGCGCTTGCCCCTCAGCTTTGAGCAAGAACTGCAGCTTTGGCAGCGGTTCAGCCCTCAGGTGGTGATCAGCAAAGCTTCTGGGGAAGCAGGCGGGCTGGGGATCAAGCAGGCGGTGGCCAAAACCCTGGGGATCCCTCTGTGGGTGATCCGGCGACCCCCGTTGGACTATCCCTGGTGCAGCCAGGATTTGACAGCAGTGGTGCAGGCCTGTAGGCGATGCTTGGAAGGAGCGGGACCTTGAGGTTGCCCAGCTCCAGTCCAACGGGTCAAAACGGCTCTTCGGGGGGCAGGTTGGAGTCGCGGTCTTGACGGGATCCCAGCAATTCCAGCCGATCCACAGCGATGATGGGTCTCTGGCGCTCTTCTCCGGTGGATTTGTCTTTCCAGCGATCGAACTTGAGGCTGCCCGTTACCCCGATGAGGCTGCCTTTGCGCACATACTCTCCGGCCACCTCGGCAGTGCGGCCCCACAACTCCAGGTTAAACCAATCAGGCTTGTCTTCCCCTTTGCGGAATCGGTTGACCGCCAAGCTAAAAGTACAGACCACCTTGCCTGACTCAAAGTAGCGCACCTCCGGATCCATGCCGGCTCGCCCCACCAGGGTCACCAGGTTCAAGCTCATGGGTAGTTTCTCCAGACCGCCAGTAGATCTAGCCTTCGTTGTAGCGCTCGCAAGGGATCCCTGTCATCTTTTGGCCTGCGACCGTCAGCTTGGGCTCAGAGCCGATTCTTTAGGATATCTACAGATTCAACTGCGGGGATCCCGATTGATCTCTGGGAAAAGCCTCTGCTGTGATGGACTTGATGCTCGGGATCCGGATCCGCACTCTGTCGCAAAAGTTTACAATGGCAGAAGCAGTTGAGCAAATGCCAGCCCACCAGACACTCCCACCGGCCAATTGCAGGGCTAGCAGAGCAGGTTCGTTGCTGTGAGAGGACGCATTCGGAAGCATTTCCCATGGAATTCATCTACACGTACGCCTGGTTGATCCCCGTCTATCCTTTGGTGGCGGCCTTTCTCCTCGGCTTAGGCATCCTGATGTTCAACGCCTGGACAAGGGCCAACCGCTCTCTGGCTGCCTTTTTGAGCGTGTTCTCGACTGGGACGGCGATGGTTCATGCCTTTGCCCTTTTGGTCAGCCAGGTGCAAGGGCACGAAACCGTCCTCAGAACCATCACCTGGGCCCAGGCGGGATCCTTCTCGGTGGACATGGGCTTTGTCGTGGATCACCTGAGCGCCATGATGCTGGTGGTGGTGACCACGGTGGCCTTTCTGGTGCAGATCTACTCCCATGGCTACATGGCCCACGATCCCGGCTATGTGCGTTTCTACGCCTACCTGAGCTTATTTAGCTCCTCGATGCTGGGCTTGGTGGTCAGCCCCAACCTGGTGCAGATCTATATCTTCTGGGAGCTGGTGGGGATGTGCTCCTACCTGCTCATCGGCTTTTGGCACGACCGGCAGGCGGCGGCAGAAGCAGCGCAAAAGGCGTTTGTGGTCAACCGGGTGGGAGATTTCGGCCTGCTGTTGGGCATCTTAGGTTTTTACTGGATTTCCGGTACCTTCGCGTTTGACGAGATCGGGCGCAATCTGCAGGAGATGCTGGCTAGCGGGGCAGTGAGCAGCAGCTTGATTGCCCTGTTTGCGGTGTTGGTGTTCTTGGGGCCGGTGGCCAAGTCGGCCCAGTTCCCGCTGCATGTGTGGTTGCCGGATGCCATGGAGGGCCCCACGCCCATTTCCGCTCTCATCCACGCAGCCACGATGGTGGCGGCTGGGGTATTCCTCTTGGCCCGCATGTTCCCAGTGCTGGAAGGGATCCCGGTGGCTATGGACATCATCGCCTGGACGGGGGCGGGCACGGCCTTCTTGGGGGCCACCATTGCCATCACCCAAAATGACATCAAAAAAGGCTTGGCCTACTCCACCATTTCCCAGCTGGGCTACATGGTCATGGCCATGGGGTGCGGCGCCTATGGGGCGGGCCTGTTTCACCTGATGACCCACGCCTACTTTAAGGCGATGCTCTTTTTGTGCTCTGGCTCAGTTATCCACGGCATGGAAGCGGTGGTCGGCCATGACCCGGTTTTGGCCCAAGACATGCGCCTGATGGGGGGGTTGCGCAAATACATGCCGGTTACGGCCATCACGTTTTTGATCGGCACGTTGGCCATTTGTGGGATCCCGCCCTTCGCCGGCTTTTGGTCTAAAGACGAGATCTTGGGCGCTGTTTTCGAACGGAACCCAGCTCTGTGGGGGGTGGGCTTCCTCACCGCCGGGATCACCGCCTTCTACATGTTCCGCATCTACTTCCTCACCTTCGAAGGGGAGTTTCGCGGCACCAACCTGAGACTGCGGCAGGAGGTGGCCATCAGCCAGGGCCGTCCTGTGCCAGCTTTTGCCTACGTTTTTGCGGGGAAACAACCGGCCTTTGGCCCTGGAGCCATGAACATTCAAGAAAAACCCCAGCCCAGCAGCCATCCTGAAGCTCAGGAAAACCTACACGATGGGCATGGCCACGCCTCAGAGCCCCATGAGTCCCCTTGGTCGATGACCTTCCCGCTGTTGGCTCTGGCCATCCCTTCTGTGCTGATTGGCCTGGTGGGCACCCCTTTTGCCAACTTCTTTGAAGCTTTCATCCACCCGCCGGCTGAGTCTGTGGCAGAGGCAGGCTCGATTTTGCCGCTGGTGGCAGCAGAGTGGCAGGAGGTGCTGGCGGGCCATTTCGATTGGGCAGAGTTTCTAATCATGGCGGGTAGCTCCGTGGGCATTGGGCTGATCGGCATCACCTTGGCCAGCTTGATCTACTGGCAAAAGCGCATCGACCCGGGCACCTTCCCCCAAAGCCTGCAGCCGCTCTACTACTTCTCCCTCAACAAGTGGTACATTGACGACCTCTATGAGCGAGTCTTTGTGCAGGGCACCCGCTTCGTGGCACGGGAGGCGCTGGAGGTGGACAGCCGCATCGTGGATGGTGTGGTCAACCTGACGGGCTTGGTGACCATGGTGAGCGGCGAGGCGATGAAATACCTGGAGAGCGGCAAGGCCCAGTTTTACGCTTTGATTATCTTTGCAGCGGTGGTGGTGATGGTGGTGGCATCAGGGGTAGGGTTCTAGCTCGAAGGCGAGGATGGATCCGGCCCGCTTGGCCAAGGGATCCCTCAGCCTAGAACTGCTGCTATGCTACGGAGCAAGTTGAGCGGATCCCTTGTTGCAATGGCCCCGCGTTCTCTTAAGTCGATTTCGCATCCCTTGTTGGCGGAAAGGCAAGGTCAGAGGGAGCGTGTCTTGGCCCTGAAAAATCAGATCGAAGCGATCCTCTACTTAAAAGGGCAGCCCCTGGAGCTATCCGCCCTGGCCCAGTTGGCCCATTGCAGTCGCGACGAAGCCTACGATGCGCTGCTGGAATTAATGGAAGACTATGCCCATCGCGATTCTGCCCTGGAAGTCCTACAGGTGGGGGAAGGGTTTGCCCTGCAGTTGCGGGAGCCGTTTTTGGAGCTGGCCAACCAGCTTTTACCCCCTGAAATTGGGGTGGGTGCTACCCGTACCCTGGCTACAATCATTCTGCGTGGCCCCCTCTCGCAGGCGGAGTTGGTGGAGTTGCGCGGCCAAGGTGCTTATCAGCACGTGGCAGAGTTAGTGGAAAAAGGCTTTGTGACCCGCTATCGCAAAGAAGGCAGCCGTTCCCCCTGGTTGCGGGTGACCGATAAGTTTCATCGCTACTTCACGGTAGATGAGCTGGCCAAAAAAGCAACAGAGGCGGCTTCTTTCCCCGAAGAATAAACTTTGAAGAATAAACTTTCCCCAACTGCAAAATGAGGGATCCCTAACTCCTCTCTCCCAAAGGGAAAGTGTCTCAATCTGGCTTGAAATAAAAAAGGATCCCCTGGTCGGGGATCCAAATCGAGGGGAGCGCAGCTTCGGCAGAGAAGGGATCAGCCGAAAGTAGGTTCGATTGCTGAGACTTCTACTTGTTGGGCTGAGGGGTGACCCGCAAATAGGGCTTAATTTCCTTGTAGCCTTTTGGGAACTTCTCTTTCAGCACTTCCGGATCTTTCAGCGAAGGCGGAATGATGACATCGTCACCGTCTTTCCAGTCGGCGGGAGTGACAACGTTATACTTATCCGTCAGCTGTAGGGCATCGATCACCCGCAGGAGCTCGTCGAAGTTGCGGCCTGTGCTGGCCGGGTAGGTAAGAATGAGGCGTATCTTCTTGTTGGGATCGATGATGAACACCGAGCGCACCGTCAGGGGCAGCCCTTCTTGGTTGATGTTGGTTTGATCCAACATGTCGTAGAGCTGAGAAACCTTGCGGTCTGCATCTGCCAAAATGGGATAGGTCAAAGTGGCGTTCTGGGTTTCCTCGATGTCTTTTACCCAGCCGACGTGGGAGTCCACATCGTCCACACTGAGGGCGATCACCTTCACACCCCGCTTTTCAAATTCGGGCATCAGCTTCGCAACAGTGCCTAGCTCCGTGGTGCAGACCGGCGTGTAGTCGGCGGGGTGAGAGAACAACACCACCCAGCTATCCCCGGCCCAAGAGTAGAAATCGATTTCGCCGTGGGTAGACTTTTGCGTGAAATTGGGAGCAGTATCGCCAAGTCGGAGAGACATACGCTCTTGATCCTCCGTAAAAGGGTTCAATCCGGTGAGACAGGGATCCGGATCCTTCGACCCGATCCCTTCCGATCTTGCCACATAACTCCACTTTTCCGAGCGGATTGCAGGTGATTTTAAGATTGTCCTCACCTAAGCCGCTACTGAGGGAAGACAACATGGGGATCCACCAGCTCGGCTACGAATTGGTGCAGGATGGTGACATAGCGCTCTCTAGCCACCTGCAGCAAGTTGTTGTGATCGGCTCCCTCGATGGGCACCAAGCGTTTGGGATCCCGTGCTGCTTGGTAAAGGGCTTCAGCATGCCAGAAGGGGATTAGACGATCCTGGGTACCGTGCAAAATCAGCAGCGGGCAATCGATCTTGGCAATGCGGCTGAGGTTATCGAAGCGATCGAAGGGCAGCAGCGGGATGCGCGTCAAGACGCGGAAGGCAGTCACGAAAGTAGATTCCAGGATCAGGCCGCCCACTGGTTTTTGCGCTGCCAGGTAAACCGAGGGCCCGCCCCCTACTGATCTTCCATAGACCAAGATCCGCTCCGGCGGGATCCCTTGGGCAACTAGGTAAGTGTAAGCGGCCTCGATATCTTTGTAAGCGCCGGCCTCGGAAGGGATCCCTTCGCTGGTGCCGTAACCGCGGTAGTCGTAGGCCAAGACGGCAAACCCAGCCTGCTGCAGGCCCACCAGGCGGGGCAGGATATCCCCCAAGTCTTCGGCGTTGCCATGGCTGTAGAGGAGGGTGTAGGCAGCGGCGGGATTGGGCAAATGTACCGCTGAAATCTGTAGCCCATCAGAGGTCGTGAGCTTGAGAATGGCATCCCCATCTCGATAGCTGGCGGGCTGGGGCAGAAAGATCAGCCGCTCCGATTGAAACCAGCCCAGCCAGAGCAGGTAGCCGTACACCACCAGCCCGACCAGCAGCAAGGATCGCCCCACGCGCAGCCATGGGAAGGATCCCCAAACTAGTTGTAGGAGATCTCGGTGGGGCATTGACAGGAAGGCATCGACAAGTAAGTTAAGCTCAATTTGCGGCACTTGCCCAAGGTTCTGCGCTGCTTACAGGCAACCCCTTTCCCATAAGGGAAGAGGGGAGCACGAAAACTGCATCCTTCAGGGCTCCGCTTGAGAGAAAAAGCATTTCCAGGCACAAACCCCAATCCAGTTGACAAGGGTGTGGGCGACAATGGTGACCAACAGGTTTCCCGACAGCCACAAGCCAATCCCCATGAGGATACCAACCCCGCTGGCCCAGACGGCATAGGGCCAGCCCTGCCATCCCAGCCAATGCAAGGCGCCAAACAAGAGGCCGCTCAGCAGGATCCCGCCTGTCCACCCTAAGGGGCTGGCCACCAGAGCTGACAGCAGCACACCGCGAAACAGCCATTCCTCGCTCCAGCCCGGCAGCAGGCCCACCCAAAGGATATCTCCCCACTGCAAGGGATCCGCCACCCAGTGTAAGTAGGCAGTGGCTGCCCGACGATAGGCTGGCCAGAGCCGGTAAACCCCGCCGCTGAGCAGAGCCACCCCCAGTCCCAGCCCTGCCCCCCACGCCAAGGCTAGGGGATCCCAGCGAAACGGCACGGGAAAGGAGGATCCCAGCCAGATCCAGAGACCCACAATGAGAGCCGAAAACAGGGTGGTGATGCCCATTCCATTCAAGATCTGTTCGCGTGTGCAGGGCTGAATCTGGGAAGTCATGGAGGGGATCCCTAGGCTTCGAACTCCGGAGGGTTAACAGCAGCTGCTGTTTTTATCATCGTTTATCTCAGCGGTCCTAGGTTCACGGCAGGTTGACAGCAGCTACAGAGCGTCCCTCAAAACTGCCTCAGCTTGTAAGCCAGCATGGATATGAGCCTTGAGTGTGACCAAAGGGACTCAATCGCCCCCTTGCTCTGTCTTGTAAACTACCCGGCTCCGACCGCTAAGCGGTACGGAGCGGGCTTTCAGTAGCCCTGAGCCTGTTCTGCTCTACCAGAGAACAAAACAAGCCCGGACCTCTAGGCTGGTTTACGACAGCCCCCAAGAGCGCAATCACATTCGCACCATTCAAATCCGCATCCCCTTCCCATCCACAGTGCCCACACTTGAACGACTTACCACTGCGGTAGGATTGCGCAGGATCGGGATGGATGTGTAAACACTTGTGACAGGTCTGCGACGTGTAAGCAGGCGGCACAAGAATCAGAGAAACCCCTGCAACCCTCGCCTTGTATTCCAGAAACT
>NZ_JANSIB010000096.1:0-11783 GCF_047461895.1 Synechococcus sp. R55.8
TGCACAAGGGATCCGGCTGGCGGCTGGGCTGGGATCCCACCCGTTCCCCTTTTGTTGCCCTGGTGGGGGGAGAAACCTGGGCGCTGGAGCTCACTCAGGAGGAGTGGCAAGCGTTTGTGCAGGGGGTGCAGCGCCTGCAGCAGGATATGGAGGCCATCGCATCCCAACTGATGGCGGAGGAGAGCATTACGCTGGAGCAGACTTTCCCTGCTTTGACCCTGATAGCCAGCGGCAGCGCCACTGCCTGGGGCCTCTACGTGCAATTGCATCAAGGCCGGCGCGGAGAAGGTTTTTGGCCTGCTGATGTTGTCCCTGAGCTATGCCAGGCCCTCGCCCAATGCTTTCAGGAAGCTCTCTAGCCCCCTGAAGCCTGCAGTCTGGATCCCTGCCTGAGAGAACCCATGGATCTGCACCATCTGCACACCTACATTCGTCCCCGACAGCTTGAGGACTTGACCGCATGGGATCCCGGCTGGAACTGGCTGGCCGGGGGGACTTGGCTCTTCTCACAGCCGCAACCCCACCTGCGGGGACTGATCGATTTGCATCCTCTGGGCTGGAATGAGCTGGAAATCAGCGCAGAAGGGCTAAAACTGGGGGCAACCTGTACCTTCCAGCAACTGCTGCAATACCCTTGGCCGCCCCATTGGCCGGGGATCCGCGCCCTGTGCGAGGGAATGGCATCTTTGGCCTCTTTTAAGGTGGCCCACTTGGCAACGATAGGGGGAAATCTCTGCCTGGCCCTGAGTGTCGGTGTCGTAGCACCCGTGTTGATCGCTCTTGAGGCCACCTACACGCTGATCGATCTGCAGGGATCCCTGCGCCACATCCCCGCTCAGGACTTTCAAACCGGCCCCCAACAAACTCTGCAGCAGCTGGGCGAAGCCTTGCGATCCATCTGGATCCCGGCCCAACGGCTGCGCGGCCCCAGCACCTTTCAGCGGCTCGGCATCACCCAAACGGATCCCGCCTTGGTGATCGTTGCCGGATCGCGCGATCCCGACTCAGGCAACTATCGCTTCGGGCTCAATGCCGCCCTTTCACCCCCACAACTGGTGCGGCTGGGATCCCGGCCCGATCCAGAACATCTTCCCCAACTTTTGGCAGAGCAAGCCCACGGCTGGATCGCGGATTTTCGGGCCAGCGCCCTTTACCGCCAACGCATGAGCGAGGTATTGATTCGCCGCTGTATAGACATCTTGGGCTAATCGGGGTATTGCCCCATCCCAACAGGGGGCTGAGAACGACGTACTCATCCTGCCAAAGCTCCCGCCGCTCTGAAAGTAAAGGTTTTAGGCGTGGGTCAGTGCCCCAGTTTGAATCGAAATGACCATAAGTCTGACATTCCCGTCCATAGGATTGAGATAGCCACAGGCAAAAATTCATCTGTTGCTGTTCCAAAAATGGGTAACACATAAAAGTTTGGGGCAGTAGCAACTGGCAGTGTCACCCCATAGACAGCCGCGAAAACAGTTCACAGTGAACTCAGATTTATCTGGCCTTAAAACTTGAAGCCAGTTTACAAAAAATTTACCTACAGTTGATATCCAGTGGGGTTTTGGATTCAGGAGTTCGCGTGATTTGACAGGGAAAGTTTTGGGTCTGCGAAGGGTAACCTGAGACCAAGAAAAGGCTTGAATACCAGGGCAAGATCCTTCGGGTTTAGCTAAGTGCCTGATTTCTCCCGAAGCGGGACTGGAACTGCTATGAGTCGGTTTTCTCCTCATGAAGTGTATCTCCGGAGAATCCTCTTTCGTCTGGCCACTGCGGCTCCTCGTGGCATGACATTGATCGAGTTGCTGGTGGTCATTGTGATTGTCGGTACTCTCTGCGCGGTGGCCATTCCCAACCTGCTCAACCACATTCGCCGCTCCAGAGTTGCTGAAGCCCAAACAGCTTTGGCGACCATTGGCCGCGCTTCAGAAATCTTCCGCATGGATTTTACGGTTTATCCTTCCAGCTACGCCGATATTCAATTCGGAGGGATCCACGGGGATCGTTATCTGCAAGATCCCTGGCAAGCCTACAACTACCGTCTTCCCGAAGTTGTTCCTCCCACACCTGGCCCAAGCGGCATTCGTTGGATGACGGAGTCTCACACCTACACAGCTGCTGGTGGGAATCCCCTGCGCTGTGACATCGGCCTCGGGGATCGCCAGCAAGAGGTTCTGGTCTCTGGCTACGACCTGCACAACTCCTGCAACCTTTATCATTGACTTGCCTGGGCGAGATTTGGCGGCTTGAGGAGACGGGACTGGGCGGACTTGAACCGCCGACCTAGCGCTTAGGAGGCGCTTGCTCTATCCATCTGAGCTACAGCCCCTTGTCGAACATCCTACTGCTCTTAGCCCCCATCTCAGATTACAGCCCTTTTGCAGATGAGGTGATACCCGACCAGTTCTCATCATGCCCCAACTGGGTCTGGCGTTATCGGTTGTGTTGTTGACATTGACCTGCTAGACATCTTCTGTGATGCTAAGAAGTGTTAAGCTAAGGACTTGGATCCCAAACCGAGGTCAGCCCTATGGAATCCCTTTCTGATCCCTTCGTCAATCCCCCCATTTACTCTGCCATCGCCTTATTCAGCTTTTTTGCTGTTATCTTTGGCATCATTTTCAAGGACAATTTGGAATACCAGGTGGCCCTTTGGCAGCTCAACCGGGATAGCCAAGCGCAAATTCGCTACCGCACTCCTGGGGTGATCCTCACCTACAGTCTCTGCTGCCTGTTTACCTCTGGGTTTGTGGCCGCGTGTCTGAACGTGTTTGGCCTGTCTATGGCCTTGGCCGCCTGCGTCGGTGGGATCCTAGTGTTGAGCACGGCAGGCTTGGTGTGGTGGCAGTTGGGATCCCTGATGGCTCTGTTGGCTGCCGGTGGATCCCAGGCCATCGATATTGACTCTTACGGAGCAGGGGCCATTTTGGATTCTGAGGCGGCAGCACCCCCCGAGGGAGAATAGGATCTTGGAGTAGTCTTACCCCATGCCCTGGTCTAGCTGGATCAGCTGGATCCAGAAGAGCGTGCCTACAGAGTAGAGAAAGCTTAAGAAGTTTCTGGCCAACTTGTTAAAACGAGAGAACAAGTGCCAGCTCAGCTTTTGAAAAACGCCTCTTTCTGTAAAAAATTACAAATTATAGTCATTCCAAACTAGACTGGGACACTCCCCAAGCGTTCCGCCTCGCCTCCGTGACCGCTCCCAGAGGAGAGGGGAGCTAGAAAGCAATACAACGGAAATGTTTCATCCCTGTTTAAAATGACTATAGTGGTTACAATCTCTCGCCACCCTCCTATTTTTCCCAGAAAAAATTACCACTTGACCCCTCTATCCTTTTCCTTTACTTAGGCATTCTGGCTTCACTTGACTTCAGCTTGCTAGCCTTGCCTTGATGCAAAATAAGCAACGGAAAAAGGCTACCACTTAAGCAAGTTGAAGCTCTCCATATCGATAGTGGCGCGGTTGCGGTAGATCCCCAGCACGATGGCCAAGCCCACTGCGGCCTCGGCAGCCGCCACAGTGATGACAAACACCGAGAACACCTGGCCGCGAATCATCGCTGAATCGACAAAGTTGGAGAAAGCCATGAAGTTCAGGTTCACCGCATTGAGCATCAGCTCAATCGACATCAGGACGCGAATCGCATTGCGGCTCACAATCAATCCGTAAATACCAATGCAGAAAAGAATCGCTGCCACCACCAAGAAAAACTGCAGTTGCAACATCGCGATGAGCTCCATGTAGATACACAATGACAGGGGCCTCGGGAAAGCTCTAGGTTTTATGGCCGAGAGCAGTCAGCTTTAGCGGGTGCTCACCAGCTCTGCCGGTCGTTCTGACTCTGATTCCAGCTGGGGTCGGGCCCGCTCCAGCAAGCTCAGATCCCCTTCTCCGGCTTGGGGAAGAACAAACTCCCGCCGCGCCAAGACAATGGCCCCAATCAACGCCATCAGCAGCAAAACAGAAGCCAGCTCAAAAGGCAGAAGATAATCGCTGAAGAAGTGGCCGCCGATCACCAACACACTGCTCAAAGGTTGGATCGGCTGCAGCGGCCAAGGGGTGTTCAAAGCCATCGCGGCTAGAAGGGCAAACAGACCCAAACAGACCACCGCCGTCACTCCGTTGCGCAGCCAGCCCAGCTTCAGAGGAGCAAAGTTGTAGCGCCGATTCACCAACATGATGGCAAACAGGATCAACACATTAACCGCGCCGACGTAGATCAGAACTTGGGCTGCGGCCACAAAATCGGCATTCAAGAGGAGATACAACCCGGCCATGCTCAGGAAAACGCCCCCGAGCAGAAAACCGGAATAGACAATGCTGGGGGCCCAAACCACGCCTAGCGCGAAGCCAATGGCCATCGCCGATAGCACCACAAACGTAACCAGTTGTACGCCTTCTCCGAGGGTCATGAGAGATCCGTCCTTAGCCAGTTTCTATTGCTGCTCCCTTACCACTGTACTGTCCTGGCGGATTTAAGAGAAGCCCGACTCCTTTTTCAGATCGATAGAGAAATCTCTAGAGTTGGGTCTCACCAACTGCCGCCCGCTCCGCCACCTCCGCTGCTACCGCCACCGAAGTCTGAATCTCCACCTGAATCTCCACCGAAGTCTGAATCTGTGTCTGTGTCGCTGAGCTCGGGGATGACCACCTCTCGCTCGCTGCGGTACCCGCAGATAGGACAGCTCAGGATTTCCAGCTTCAAGCCGCTAGAGGAATAGGTGGCTTCCCTGAGAACCTGTGTGGTGAGGTCGAGGGTGAGGGCTTGGCACCGAGGGCAGTAAAGGTGTCGGGAGAGCGTGCCTTCGCGCACAACCACAGCTATTCCTTGACAGGTAGGACAAAACCAGCCGTAGTAGCGAGCTCTGCCGCGGCTCCTGGCCAGGCGATGCTCTTGGGGAAGGTACTTATCCAGAAGCTGGGGCTGGATGAGTCGCATGGGTCGACCACAGGCTTGACAGACCACTGGCTGAAAAGGGATCCCACGCTTCCGGCCCAAGGTGCCGTCAGTGGCCATAGCAGCCACAACCGGCAGAGCGAACCCCAGCCAGTTGCCGCTGGACAATCCTAGGAACACGCCAAGGCAGAGGGATCCCGAATAGAGGAAGAGACGAATGGGGTCGCTCTGAACCGAAGAGAGCACAGCACCTGTTCTTGGATCTCTGCGTGTCAGGCAGAGGACTTGTCTTCCCCCTCGCTCAGCCCTTAGAGAGACGGGCATGCGAGAGCGCTGCCACCCCAGTCCCAAAATGATGATCCCCAGCAGCAGCAGGATCCCTTCCACCAGGGAAGAATCAATGCCCTGGGCCACTGCCCCAGAAGAAGTTGCAATCGTTGAGGTGGTAACTTCAGAAGCTGCCGCAGGAACATTTGCAACGGGCTGGCCCTGCAACACCGAGGTCAACTGCCGCACCCCCGCCAGAGTGCCGCCATCGAAATCCCCATCGCGAAACCGAGGCAGGATCTGCTGGTCGATAATCTGCTGGACTCGGCTGTCGGGGAGGATAGCGACCAGGCCCCTGCCCGTTTCGATTTCCACCCGCCGATCCCCTACCGAGATGAGAAACAAAACCCCGTTGTTTTGGCCTGCCTTGCCGATCCCCCAGTAGTTAAATAGCTGCGTGGTGAAGTCTTTTGGTGTTGCATATCCCTGAGTATTCGGCACGGTAACCACTGCCATCTCGGCACTGGTGCGCTGCTCAAGCTGAGTGATAAGACGGTTGAGCTCGTTTTCGGTGCTGCTGCTGAGGATGTTGGCGGTATCGGAAACCCACCCTCCATACTGACGGCGGGGGTTGGGCACTTGTTCAAGGGTAATGGCCCAAGCGGGCTGCGGCAGCAGGGATACAACTAGCAAAACTGCCGCCCAAACTTTCGGCATGGCTTACCTGGCTGAGCGCTGCCTAGGTTCTAGCACAGCTGTCTCGGCTAGACTGGCAGTCCTTTTCCCAGGGAGAGAGGGGAGTTGGGGAACGGTTGAGACAAGCCGCTTCTTGTTGCTGGTAATTGTTAACAGCAACCGGCCCTCAGTCCGGCCAAGGGAGCCAGGCTTCTTCTTGCCATTCCACTTCAAAGCACTCCCGGGCGGCCTGGAGAAAATGTTCGATCAAAGCAGGGATCCCTGGCGCCGTGGGGCAAATGTCGTAGATACCAATCACCTGCGAGCCGGGCAGATACCGTTCCCACAGCTCTAGATTGGGTTGCAATAGGAGGGATCCCTGTTGCAGGATCCCCCAAGGTTGCCACAGTTGGGCGTTGCCCATCAGCTTTTTGCCCTGCCAGCTCAAGTCAGCACGGGTACGGGAGGCAAAGCAACTGGTCTTGTTGCGGTAGCCGGGATCCCGGTGGCTTCGGCCGTGAGCAAAAGCGGGCTCATCTATGGCAATGCCCAGCTCCGCCAACCCCTGCACCCAAAAGCGGCAACAGAAGTCGTACACCCAGGCCCGCTGCAAACTGGGCAACCTGGCTTGCAAGTAAGAAAGGGGCAACACCAAGCTGTAGGTCAGCTCTGCTGCATCCTCAGCCGCCTGATGGAGCACCGCCCTTCCCCCCGTGGGTCGGCGCACAATCGGGATCCCTGGCAGGGGATCTGGCCAAACCTGGTGCCGTCCCAGCGAGAGGGTAAGCTGATCCCAGCCATAAAAGCGCAGGCAGGGGTGAGGGTCATGGCGCAGCCGCTGCAGAAGCCAGGCATCCTGCTCCATTTGCCAGGCCCCAGAGGCCACGCGGTAGGGGAGCCAGTATCCCTGGGATCCCATCCCGGCAAAGCCAGACCCTAAACTTTGGGAAACTCGGCCTGGAGGGGCTCATCATATTCATCGGCCAAGCTGGCCACAATGGTGATGGCCCGGGAAATTTCGCCCGCTGTGATCCCTTCCAAGGTGCGGTAGTGGTTCAGCACCACCTGGTTGTTCCAGATGCAAAAGCGCGCCTCTAGGGTGTCGCTCCAATTCTTCTCCAGGAGCTTCTGCATCAGCTTGGCCGGTTCTGCCACCGGCAGAGAGAGAACAGGAGACCATACCAAAAGGGTGTCTTCTGGGGATTCGCCGCTCAAATGGACGAACACTTCTGCCGTGCCGTAGGTGAACTTCCAGGTGTGTCCCTGCTCATGGTTTTCGTAGGCCGCATCCTCTTTGAGGCTGGAAACCACCGCCGAGACAACCTCAACGCAGCGAAGGGGCTCTGGAAAAACCTCTGGCGAAGGGTTAAAGGTGCTCATGAGCGGCTCACTGTAGACCATGGTCTTCCCCCTATTCCCTATCCAACCACCTCAACTATACCGCTATACCGCCTAAGACTCCGACCTATCCGGTCATCGCTTTGGGATCCTCAACTCAGGCGAGAATGAAACCGTTGGCAATGGTTCACTAAGTGGCCGGACAGGTGAGGGCAAGCGATCCCCCCCCGCCAACTGGAGAGAGAGCCTGTTCAAAAGTCTTTCGAAGAACCTGAGGGAAGCTCTATGGAATCTCCATCTCATCTCCCCCAGAAAGCCATTGGTATTCTTGGAGCCCTGCCCGAGGAAGTGGCCATGCTCACCGCAGCAATGGAAACCTGCTCCATCCATACCCATCTGGGGCGACAGTTCCACCAGGGATCCCTGGCGGGGCAACCGGTGGTGGTGGTACAAGGTGGGGTGGGCAAGGTGCGGGCGGCAACCACGGCGGCTCTGTTGGTGGCCCATTTCCCTTTGCAGGGGATCATTTTTACCGGTGTGGCCGGGGCCTTGGCCGATCACCTGCACATGGGAGATGTGGTGCTGGCCCATGCGGCGATCGAGCACGACTTTGGCACCGGACGACCCGAGGGCTTTGTCTTGGGGATCGACTTTATCCCAGAGCTGCGCCACCCACTGGCCGAGGCCGATAGCGCCCTCTACGACCTGATTGTGGCCCATCCCGAGCGGATCCCTCTCCACCCCCTACAAGGCCGGGATCCCGTCATTCATCAAGGCTTGGTGGCCACCGGCGATGTGTTTGTGGCCGACGCAGACCTACGCCGACAAATCCGAGAACGCACCGGCGCTTTGGTTGTGGAGATGGAGGGGGCAGCCGTGGTGCGAGTAGCGCAAGAAGCCGGGATCCCTTGTTTGCTGGTGCGCTCGGTCAGCGATGCAGGGGACGATACGGATTTCTTGAGTTTTTTTCAAACGGCGGCGCTCAACTCGGCCGCAGTCGTCCGCACCATCCTGCAAAGTCTGCCCCCGTCCTTGCCTTAGCCCGACTGTGGGGATCCGGGGATCCCCTTTCCCAAGGAAGAGTTGGGCTGGATCGCGTTGGCGTCAGTTGTTCATCTCCCGCTCCAGCTTGGCCATCGAGATCTGGCTTTCCAGGCGGGAAATGCCTTCGCGAAGGGTTGCCACCTGTGCTTCAACTTCATCCAAAGATTTGCGAACCGCTTCTGCTGCGCTCATGTGCTGGTTGCGCCGAACCAAAGCCTCGCGGGCAAGGTCATCCTGGTTCTGTTGGCTGGCTTTCTCAGCCCTGACAAACCAATCTTCGGCCTTTTGCAAAATTTCGTCGTACCGCCGTTCCAGTTGCTTGCGACTGGCCAGGGTTGTGGTCAGGCTGCGCTGCAATTGTTTCAGATCCCGCTCCATCTGCCGGATGCTCACCCTCTGTCGGCTGGGCTTTCTCCACAGCACCTTGCTCAGACCCACCATCACCACCGCAGTAGCAATCCCCACACCCGCAGCCGCCGCCGGATTTTCACGAATCAAAGAACCATCCAAAACATTGACCCCCGCAAAGGCCGAGGTTTGCGTGGCCGTCTCCCGAAACTCCCAAGGCATCACCGGATTGCGTTGCTGCCAGAAGCCTAACCGCGCCGCTTGGGCCGCCTCTTGGGCTTCTAGGTAGCGTTGCCGATTGGCCCCGTGCAAAAAGCGCTCGTAAACCACCGCCTGACCCTGGCGCAACATCTCCAAATTCACCAAACCATCGGCGTTGTACACCTGGGCAATGTGAAGCCCTTCCGGTGTGACATAGAGGGTATCCACCTGCACCAGGGATCCCGTCGGGAGCAAGTTTTGCAGAGCCTCTTGGGATAGCCGCCCCCAGCGCCCTTGGGTTAGCTCTGGCGCATCCACGTAGGCCAGACGGAAACGGGTTGGCCTGCCGTTCAAGTCCGCCCAGAAGGTATCCCCATCCACCACCGACCGCACCCGGGCCGTCCCGGAAGATTGTGCTGCCGCCGGAAGAACAAGCCAACTGCCCGAAAGGACAGCCACAGTCATCAGAAGGGAAGTTCTTGAGGTCATGGGGGTCACTCCTATTGTGCAGAACAAGAACAAAAGTTAAGAAATAATAAGATAGAGAAGTTTGGGGGAACAAACCGGAATCCCAGAGCGTCCTTGGGGATTGCCGTGAGGCTGGCTGCTGCTCTTCCCTGGCAAAGGCAACAGAGCCAGCTGCTCCCTACGTCGGAAAAGCGAACCTCTCCCACGAAAAGCTGCGGCTCTTGAAGAGTCGGCCCGTTGGGTTGGCTTAATTTGGGTTAGAGTTTAGCTCACCTTTTGGGGCAACGTCACAGCCCTAAGGCGCAATCTTTGTCCCCCGGATCAAATCACAGGCGCAAGCGATAGGGTTCTTCGTCGGGGAAGTCGGGCAGAGGAGGGGGCAGGATCTCGATCTCCCCCGTAGGCAGCGTTTGCAGCACGGTACCCAACTGGACCAGTTGTTCCAAGACAAACAGGCGGGTATCCCGGTCGGTGGTGGAGTTATACACGCTCAGCCAAACATCGAATTGGGAACGGCGGCTGAGAGGACTGCGGGCGATGTTATCTCCTAGTTGACGAAATTCATCTCCAGGCAGGCCCACCTGCTCTCGCCAGGCAGCAGCTTGGTAGTAATCGGTGCGGCCCGCTTCCGCGTCCCCCAGAAACATAAAGTTAAGTAGGGCGCGATCCACATAAAGTCGCCAAGCGTCAGGGTTGTTTTGGGGGTTGAACTGCTGCAAGCCGCGATCCAAAATCTCGACGGCTTTTTCCGGCTGGCCGGCCCGATAGGCCAACACCAAACTGGAGAGCCGGTAGCCCAAGAGGAAATGGGGATCCAGCCGCAGCATGTGATCGAAGTAGTCGTAGGCCAGGCCATAGCCAGTCAGGGTGCGAGCCGGTGCATCCCCGTAGTACTGGATCAGCTCCAGCCACAGCCAGGAAGCCCCCAAGTTGCGGTAGCCCAGCCACCCCAGCGTATTGGCCAGGGCAATGTTGCGGTTTTTGCGGGCCTCGGCATTTTCCAATTCTCCCAGATTGATCCGCTCCAGCATCGGCAATTGCAGCCGCACCACCAGGATCCCACACAGAAACGCCCCCCCAACGGCGGCCAGAGTGCCTGCCAGGGAGAAGCGAGAGCGACGACGGGGCAAGGAAGCAGTAGCCATGGCAAGTTTTTTGCGGATCCCTGAGGCTGTCGCGACCAGGGCTACACTCAATCATAAATTGAACCGTTGAGCCTTTCCCCTGCCTATGGCCAGCTCCGCCCTCTCCGCTTCGGAACGAGCCTTGAGCCTTTACGAGGCTCTGCCCTACCCTAATGTGCCCCTCTCGCAGACGGCCCGCAATGCCCTGCCGGAGATGTTCAAGATGAGCTATACCACGGCTCAGTACCTGCGCACCCATACTATCGTCCCGCCAGAGGGCAAGGTGTTGTTGAATGCCGGCTGTGGCTCCGGCTGGGAAACGTTGATGATGGCCGAGGCCAATCCAGGGGCCCAGATCGTTGCCTGTGATCTGTCTCCGGCTTCGGTCAAGCTTACCGAGGAACGCCTGCGCCACCACGGCTTCACAGATGCCGAATTTTATGTCCTCAATCTGCTGGAGCTGGATCGCCTGGGGATCCAATTCGATTTCATCAGCCTCAATGATGTTTTGTATTTGCTGGAGGATCCCACCGAGGGCCTGCGGGCCATGAAAAATGTCCTCAAGCCCGATGGCATCATCCGGGCCAATCTCCACAGCCGCCGCCAACGGCAGGTGTTTTTCCGCTTGCAGGAAGCCTTTCAAAAAGTGGGCCAATTTGACGTTCCACCGGCTGTAGGGGCGCAAAATGTGCGGGAGTTCATGGGATCCCTGCGAGAAGAAGTGGCCCAGGCGGTGCTCTGGAACCCGGCCAACTATGCCGAAGATGCGGCCATTATGAATAATTACCTACTCTCCAACGACAAGGGGTTCACGATCCCCGACCTGTTTCGCATGTTGCAGCAGGCGGGGTTGAGCTTTTTGAGCTTGGTGGATAGGCCCGACTGGTCGGTGGAGTCTTTGTTTAAAGAGGTGCCTGAGTTTGTGCGGCAGCGGTTGGCAACCCTCAGCATCATGGAGCGGCTGCATCTGTATGAACTCCTTCGCCCTGTCCATCGCCTCATCGACTTTTGGGCGGAGCATGCCGGCTCTTCGCCGGTGCTGCCCTGGAGCGACGAAGATTGGCTGTCGGGATCCGTACAATTCAATCCCCTGTTGATGGACAACCCCCGCTTTCGCCAGGAGTACAGCAAAGCCCTGCAAGAGAAGCGGCCCTACGAAATGCAGTGGACAGGGGCCACCCACGGGCGGATCAGCATCCCTGCCGAGAAAGTGAGCTGGTTGGCGCCACTGCTTCAAGGACCAACGCCGGTTCGAGAGCTGATTCAACAGGCCGTCCAGTTGGGATCCCCAGATGAAGAACGAACAACCGCTGAGGTGCTGACCTTCCTAACCAACCTAGAAGACTTTCTTTTTTTGATGCTGCAATAGGCAGCTGATACATTTACGCTGAACACTGCTGAACATCACTGTTCAACTATGCAGCGA
>NZ_JANSIB010000097.1:0-7753 GCF_047461895.1 Synechococcus sp. R55.8
ACTCGGCGTGGCAGCTCATCGACTTTCCAGGATCGGGCTATGCTGGACTGAGGACTACACCCATCTCCCTGTTGCTATGCGAGACCTTCTGCGCGACATCCTTCGGGACTGCTCTGGCTTTGTGGAACTGCGCTACCACAGCAAGGTGTTCCGCAGCATCACTGCCGAGAAGGGCCGCCTTGAGCGCACCGCGGTTCGTCGCCGTTCCGGAGTGGGGGTGCGGGTGTTGGAGGCCGGCACTTGGGGCTTTGCTGCCACCGGGGATCCCTCGCCGGCTGCTATTCGGGAGGCCATCGCTGAGGCTCGCCGTGCCGCCCAAGCCAGCGCCGACTACCGCAAACAAAAGCTGGGATCCCTGCCCAGTGTGCGGCTGGCCCAAGGGGAGTTCTGCGAGCCCGGTGTGGAGGAGGTGTTGAACAAACCGCTGGAGGCGAAGATCCAGTTGGCTTTGGAAACCGAGGCGCAGGCCCGGCAGGCCTCTCGCCAAATTAGCTCCGCCAGTTGCACCTACAACGAGATCTACGAGGAAAAAGCCATTGTCACCACCGATGGGGCGGATGTGGCCTTTCGTCTGGTGCGCCCCGAGCTGCGAGTTCAGGCGGTGGCTGAAGCTGCCGGCCAGCTCAGCAGTGGCTCCGAGGCCATTGGGGTAACAGGGGGATGGGATTGCCTGTTCCGCTCGCATCCCTTGCAGATGGCGGAAAAGGCGGCTGCTACCGCGGTTGATTTATTGTCCGCAGGCTACGCAGAAGGGGGATGGGCCACGGTTATTCTGTCGCCTTCCATCGTGGGGCTGTTGGTGCACGAGGCCATTGGCCACACGGTCGAGGCGGATTTTGTTCTGGCGGGTTCTGTGGCTGCCGGCAAGCTGGGGCAGCGGGTGGCCAGCGACTGGGTTACCCTCAAAGACTCCGGCCATTCAGAGTTTATGCCGGGGGCAGGGGGAACCCTTCCTGTGGACGACGAGGGCGTTCCTACCCAAAGCACCACCATCATCCAAAACGGCATTCTGGTCAGCTATCTCCACAACCGCGAAACTGCTGCCCACTTTGGCGTAGAGCCCACCGGCAATGCCCGCGCCTGGGAATATGCCGATGAGCCTTTGATCCGCATGCGCAACACCTTCATTGAACCCGGATCCCAAACGCTAGAGGAAATCATCGCCAGCACTCCCGATGGCTACTTCCTGGATGGGGCCAGGAACGGGCAGGCGGACTCCACGGGCGAGTTTATGTTTGGGGTAGAGCGGGCCTACCGCATTCGCGATGGCAAGCTGGCGGAGTTGCTGCGCGGTGTCACCATCACCGGCAATGCTTTTGAGGTGCTGCAATCGGTGGATGCCGTCTCGCGGGACTTCCTGTGGGATTTGGGATCCGGCCATTGTGGCAAGGGTCAACCGGCCAAGGTGGATGCGGGCGGCCCCTACATTCGCTGTCGGGCCATTGTAGGTGGGCAACAACCTGTGTAGTTATTCCCTTGGCGCTCCACAGCTAGCCCAGAGGTGAAGCCTACAGCTCGCTCTGTAAAGGGGACTGGCAGGCCGGCTCCAGGACTACCGAAAGCTGCTGGCCAGGAGCTACACAGAAACTCTGTCCTGCCGGCACGACTGACCGTGGGGGAGTTCACAGAACAGCCAATCCGTCCGCAAAAATTAGGGATCCCCTCACCTGCGGGGATCCTAGATGGGGTACTGGATCAAACCTTAGCGAGGGAAAACTACCTGGGCTCGCAACTCGCCCGGCGGGTTGGCCTGCGTGTGAATGTTGATGTAGTAAGCTCCGGCCAAAAAGCTGGAGACTTGCTCAGGGGTGAGGTTGGCTTCCAGTCGGAAATTCCCCGACTGATTGCCTGGATTCGGCAACATGTTCAAGACAAAGACCACCGGCCCTGTGGCCTGGGCGAAAGATTGTCCTGGCTGCGGCTGAGCAATGTGAATATGTCCAGGGCCAAAGTTAGCAATGGGTAGAAGTGAGGTTGTGAGATTTGTAAAGCTTCCTTAACCGCTGAGAAACAAGACAGCAACCAGGCAAAAGCCGCAAAAAGCCTCGAAAATTGAACGAGGCCGAAGGGCAAAACCGATCAACAACATGGAAAAAAGCTCCTCGGTCAGAGAACAGGCTAAATAAGGTACGTATCAGGCCAAGCTTCGGATTCATCTCTGGGTTTAAAAGACGGCGACATCACTGCTACCGAGAGACAAAAATCCCCACCCTGTGGGGGGCGGGGGATGGTGTAGACTGCACGCGGAGCAGAAATCTCTGACCGTACCTATAAAGTTGCGGAGAGGGGGAGAGGGTTCACCCAGGCACTTTCCCCAAGCTCGGTTCAGGATAGATCTGTCTATCCTCTGGCCGAGGCAGCCAAGGCGGAGTTCATAATCGGCCAGAACCAGTGGGGCCGCATCAGAATGACGGTGTCAATGACGTGGATGATGCCGTTATCGGCTTCGATGTCGGCTTGGATAACGGTGGCGTTATTGACCTCGAAAACGTCCCCTTCGATCAACAAGTCGATGGGGGATCCCTCTACCGAGCCCACACTTTGGTACTTGGCCAAATCTGCCTTTTTCAAGCGGCCGGGCACCACGTGGTAACACAGGATGCGAGTCAGTTGGGGGATATTTTGCACCAGGGTGGTGATGGTGCCAGGAGGCAGCTTGGCAAAAGCCCCATCGGTGGGGGCAAAAACGGTAAAGGGGCCAGGGCTTTTGAGAGTGTCTACCAGGTTTGCCGCTTTAACGGCAGTTACCAAGGTGGAAAAGCCCTCAGCAGAGACGGCAATATCGACAATATCGGGCATGGCCGGGATCCTTTTGCTGTGAAGTTGTTGCTAACTGGATTGCTGCTCGAAAGGCTTTGGGATCATTAAAGTTGCCACGGGCTAGCGATAATTCTGATCCTGAATGTAGGCGAGGCGGGCTGCTTCCCGGATCCCGTATTCCGGTCGAGTGAAGCGATTGAGTTGTCCCTCAAAATAACGGCGGTTCATCATCAAGTGCCGTGGATTTGGGTCATCAAGGGGATACAAGAAAGCGGCCCTTCCCGCCTGAATCACGGCTGAGGTGACGTTGTACATGGAGCGCTGGAAGCTAACCCCCAATTGAATCAGCATGTCCTCTTCGCCGCGGCAATGCTTGCGATAATACTCCACCAAATACTGGGGCAAAAAGTGGTACATATCCTGGTGCAGGAGCGTGGGCGGGATCCCGGCGGTGCCCACCGGAAACTTATCGGCGTAGAGGATCCCGTAGTGGAAGTCCAACTGGTTGGTGGGAACTTCGTTGGCCTGGGCGTTGTAGGACTTAGTGCCGCGGAAAGGAGAGGTGCGATAAAACACGGCCTCTACATAGGGGAAGGCAGCCTCATATAGCCAGGTGAATCCTTTGGATTTGGGCACAATATCGTACCATTCTCCCCGAATGCGCACGCGATGGTAGATGGGTCGTCCGGCAATGGCGAAGATCCCGTTGACCAAAAAGTTCATCGCCTCCGGCACGCTGGTGATTTTGCCTTCGTCGTAGAGATCGCTGATCTCAAAAAAGACCGGAGCCATCACCTCCCAAAACAGGCCCAACACCGAGTACATGGTGGCCTGGCGGCACAGCTCCAAAAACATATCGGGGAAGAGCTTGTATAGCCCCATCAACAAGGGGTTGCCCTGGCAATAGGCGCGGATGGCGCGGTCGGCATTTTGCTTGTATTCTTCGGAATCCATGTAGGGATCCAGCAAGCCCCCCATATCCCGGTGCCAGAGCATGGCCCGCATACATTCTTCGGCAAATTCCATGTTGATGCGGTCATGCCAGAGGTGATGCAAAATCCTGGGCAGCTTGCGCTTCAGCTCCCCCTTTTCCATAAACTCCAGCAGCTCGGGATGGGCCGTAGCCTGGCCTCGCCAAATGCGCAAATCCGCGTTATCCCCCGCGTAGTGGTTGGCCAGCTTCAGATACTCTTCAGGAATGATGAACTTGAAAAAAGGCAAGGGATCCACAAACACCTGCTCGGCAATGTAGAGCAGATCCCGCCAGTAGAAATCCATTGGCACGGCATAGGCTTTGTAGAGGCCGATAATTTGCATCAGGTTTTCCGGCGTATCTGGCAGCATGGATCCCCCTGCCTCCAGGCGGTGGACTATATCCGCAAAAGGATGGGTAGAAGGGGGCAGCTTGCGGGCTGTGAGGGTTGTCGTCATAGAAGAAGTCTCCAACTCTTCAAAAGTTCTGGCTCCTTGAGGTCATTCCCTGGGATCTCAATTCCTGGAAGTTTCCCGATTGCCTGGATCGGCTCCAGAGAGGGTGATGGGGGCAAGGTCACCGGCTGATGCCAAGATAAGCGTTTGGGCCTGAGCCACCTGGGTGGATAGGGTAAAGGCCAACGGTTGCGGCCATTTCACCAGGTTCATGGGCTGGATCCCAAACCAAACGATCAAGGCCGTCAAAATCAGCCCTGGGATCCGCTCCCAGCCATGCACGCGCGGGTAGTAGGCGGTGCGGTTGTCCAACCTGCCAAAGCAGGTGCGGTTCAGCAAAATCACAAAGTACACCGCCGTCAAACCGGTGCCACAGATGCTGATCAAAGTCGGCAAAGGAAAATCCTGATAGCTGCCCTGGAAGATCAAAAACTCCGCCACAAAGCCCACCAGGCCAGGGATCCCGGCGCTGGCCATCCCCCCCAAGATGAGCAGGGCGCTCACTGTGGGCAAGCCTCGCAAGGGGTTGAGCAGGCCGTTGAGTACGTTCAGATCCCGCGTTCCCACTTTGCGCTCCACCAAGCCCACCAGATCAAACAGCAGCGCCAAGATGAGACCATGGGAGACCATCTGCACCATCGCCCCGGTCAGGCTAATGGGGGTGGCTGCCGCCATGCCCAGCAAGATGTAGCCCATGTGGCCGATGGAGCTGTAGGCCACCATGCGCTTGATGTCTTTTTGGGCGATGGCTGCCAAAGCCCCGGACAACACGGCAATGGCTCCCCACCAGGCTAGGATCCCGCCCAGGTCGGCCCAAGCTTGGGGAAACAACTGCAGCCCAAAGCGAAACAGACCGTACGTGCCTAACTTGGAGAGGATCCCTCCCAGGAGGATGGCCACTGGCGGCGACGACTCCCCGTATGCATCAGGCAACCAGGTGTGGAAGGGGATCAGCGGCATCTTAATGCCGAAAGCCACGATCAAGGCCAACAGCGTCAAGGTCTGGGCAACAGGGCTGAGAGAGGTGATGCGGATCTCCAGCAGCTCAAAGCTATGGGGATCCCCCAGCCAGTAGATGGCCAAAAAGGCCCCCAACAGAAAGATGGCGGAAACGGCGGTGTAAATCAAAAACTTGATGGCAGCATAATCCCGCTTGGGGCTGCCCCAAATGGAGATGAGCAGGTAGATCGGGATCAGCACCAGCTCGTAAAACAAGAAGAACAAAAGCAGGTTCTGGGCAACAAAAGCCCCGTTGACCGACCCGCTCATGAACAAAATGCAGCCGTATAAGAGGTTGGGCCGCTTCACCTCTGGCTCAGCCGTCAGCACCGCAATCAGCGTGAGCAGCCCATTCAAAGCCACCATCAGCAGGGAAAACCCGTCCAGGCCCAGGGAGTAGCTCAGCCCAATTGCCGGGATCCAATCCCACCGCTGCACCCACTGCAGCCCTTCCGCTTGCAGGTCAAAGTTGGCAAACAGCAGCAGCGAGATCCCCAGCAGGATCCCGGCCAAGGCCACCGCCAGCTTTCGCCCCCCCAAGCCTAAGAACAGGAGCAGGGATCCCAAGATCGGCAACACAATCAAGGCACTCAGCATGGTCTTTTCCCTCTTTATCTAAGGACTCCGTCCCGCTACCTTGCCCAAGCCTAGAGAATCAGCCAGCCCAGCAGGGCCACCCCCACCACAATCGTCAGCACGTAGGCTTGCAACTGGCCAGAGGTGGTGTATTTCAAAACCTGTCCACCCGCCAATACCGCCAAGCTGGTCAAATTTACCAAGCCGTCTACCACATAGCGGTCGAACAAGGCTGTAACCTCAGAGATGATGCGTACCGCAAACACCACACTGGCCCGGTAGAGCTTGGGGGTGTAGAAGTCGTTGGCCAACAAATCCTGCCAGTCGGCCAAGAAGGCCCAGTCCACCGGCTGCCGCTGCGGACGCAGATACAGCCAGGCTCCCAAGGCAATGCCTGTCAAGCTGGATCCCGTCATTACCCCAACAGGGATCCCTTCCAGAGCGGGAATCAGACCTAGTGCCGCTAGGATCATGGGCATGTGCAGCGCCACCCCCATCGTGACCGTCATGGGCAGCATCATCGGCCAATGCACCTCCGGCGAACGCTCGCTCATCTGCTGCGGCTTGCCCCCCCAGATCAGGCCAAACACCCGTGTCAGCCCTAGGGCCGTTACAGCATTGGTGACCAGCACGACTGCCGCCCACAACCCCTGCCCCGATTGCACCAACTGCTGCCACAGATCCGTCAGCACCCAAAAGGAACCGAAAGGCGGCAAAGCGATGATTCCGGCCATTCCGGTCAAGAAGCACAGACCTGAGATAGGACGCCGCGACCACAGCCCGCCCAGGTAGCGCAAATCCTGGGTAATGCTGTTCCAGATCACCGTGCCCGGAGCCATCACCAACAGAGCCATGGCCGGAGCATAGGTCAGCAGCAACCCATAGGCTTGCTGGGGATGACCGGTGCCCACCGCCACAAAAATCAAGCCCATGTAGGCACTCACCAGATAAGACAAAGCTCGCTTGGCGTCGATCTGGGCCAAAGCCACCAGGGATCCCCCCACCGCCGTCAAGCTGCCGATAGTCAGCATCACCTTCAGCACCGTTGGGGAAAGCTCATAGAGGGGTTGCAGGCGAATCAACACCCAGGCCCCCGTGCCCACCACCACTGCGTTCCGCAAAATCGAGGCCGGGATCGGCCCTTCCATCGCCTCATCTAGCCACAGGTGCAATGGGAACTGGGCACACTTGCCCACCGGGCCAGCCAGCAACCCCAGCCCCACCAGCGCAATCAAGGTCGGATCCACAGTGGCAGACCCCGCCTGCACCGCCTCAGCCCAAGCCGCCAAATCCTCAAACTCCCAGGAGCCGGTCAGGGGATAGATGGCGATTACCCCCATCAAGAGCAACAGGTCGCCGATGCGCTTGGTTAAAAAAGCATCCCGCGCTCCCGTCACCACCAGCGATTGGTTGAACCAAAAGCCCACCAACAGGTAAGTGCCCAGGGTCAAAATCTCCAGGATCACGTAGCTGAAAAAGAGGGAGTCGCACAAAGCCAAGGCACACATTCCCCCCTCAAACAGGCCCAGCAGGGAGAAAAACCGCGCCCAGCCCCAGTCCATTTCCATGTAGCCAAAGCCGTAGATCTGGGCCACCAGGTTCAGCCCCGTCACCACAGCGCAGGCCCCCAGAGTTACCGATGACACCTGCAGCGGCAGCTCTAACATCAGATCCCCCACCTGTAGCCAGGGCAACCGAATGACCTGCGCCGGCTGATCCCAAATTGCCACCAGCGCCCCCACGCTGTGCAGGAAGGCCATCAACGTCAAGAGCGCATTCAGATAACCTGCCGGACGTGGTCCCGTGCGCCGGGTGATTCCTGGGGACCAGATCAGCGCTCCCGCCCACCCCACCAAGGCGTAGAGGGGAATCAGCCATGCAGTTGTGACCAGCCCGTTCAAGCTCATAATCCTCCTTCGGCCAGGGATCTTGGCCAAACTGGAACACTTGCTGAGATCCTGTAAAAAGTCTTAAGCAGCATCTTAGCTGC
>NZ_JANSIB010000097.1:7853-10070 GCF_047461895.1 Synechococcus sp. R55.8
GAAGACTGAGAACAACGACTTAGAAGGGCGTCTTGACTTTGGGTTGCTTGACCTTTAGCTCGCGAAGCCGTTTCAACATCTTCTGGAAATACTCCGCTAGGTAGTCCTCAAGAGAGGTCAGAGAGGCCAGTTCAATCCCCAGGGTTTCGCATACAGGCGTCATATCGGCGTGCATGGGTTCTTTGGCCGCGATCACCTCCACAAACGCCAGCCGGTCGGCAATGTTCCAGCTCCACTGAAAGAACTGCGCCACCTTGCGCGCCCCTCTCAGCAGTCCCAGCGGCATGGTGCTGACTTTGGCCTTTTTGCCGGAGAGCTGCTCGCACAAGGCAATGACTTCTCGAGCCGTCCAAGCCTTGGGCCCCACCAAGGGAAAGATTTGCTGCTTGGCAGCTTCTACAGTGAGAGCTCGCACCGCAAACCGGGCTGCATCTAGGGTGTCTAGGTAGGCCGTTGGCATGCCCTCGCCGGTTACCCAGACGATTTGTTCTTCCAAGATGGGGATGGCGTACTGGCCAATCAACCCCTGCATAAAGCCCGCTGGACGAAAAATCGTGTAGGGCATCTGGGATCCAACCAAATACTTCTCAATGTGATGCTTGAAATTCATCAGGGGCACATTGGGATACTCGTGGTGAGCGCCCATGATGGAGAAAAAGATAAAATGCCCTACCTGGGCAGCCCGTGCCGCATTGATCAGGGCAACTTTGCCATCCCAGTCCACCTGACGGGCGCTGAGGGTATCGGTCACCCGCACCGTGGCACAGTCGATCACCGCCTCGATGCCTTCCATGGCGGAGTTGAGGGTGCTGGGCTGAAGCAGATTTCCCACCTTCAGGTGAGCGCCCCATTCACTTAAGAAAGCAGCCTTTGCCGGATTTCGCACCAGACAGGTGACTTGGTGTCCCTCTTCGATGGCTCGGCGTACCACTTGACGGCCCAGCGTTCCCGTCGCCCCCACAACCAGCACGTTCATAAAATTATCATTTCTTAACCTTAGGCTTAGTCTATCAGACCGACACAGCTCCCAACACAATCCAACACAACTTTGAGGCAGCGACAAAATGGGGATCCTCTGCCAAGCCGGCTTTGAGGGATCCCCAAAGTTGGGTACTGAAGCGTCTAGCTGGCCAGCTCGTTCATGCGTTGCGCCAGGGTAAAGTCCAGTTCTGTAATGCCCCCGGCATCGTGGGTGGTAAGATGCACCCGCACGCGGTTGTAGACATTGGTCCATTCGGGATGGTGCCCCATGCTCTCGGCCACCAAGGCCACACTGCTCATCCAGCCAAAGGCTTCGACAAAGGAGCGAAACTGAAATTGACGATGCAGCTTCCCATCCTGCAAAGACCAGCCCGGCAGATTTTCCAGCTTGGCTTGGACCTCAGCTTCACTGAGTTTGACAGGTCTGGACATGGGCTTTCCCTCCAGTCTTTGCCACCGCTTTCATCAAAAGAGCAACTGAGAGCGGATCCCGGCTTATTCACAAAACTTCATGACCTTTGTATTCATGCTCTTCTACATGCGCGTCTATGGGCGCGGGGCTGAGCGGCTTGTACAACCAGTAGCCTTGTACAGCAAAGTGGGCCTGCTGATAGAAATGGAGGGCGGCTTGGTTGTGATGGTAAACCTGCAGGGTAATGGCAGCTAGCTGCTGCTGGGATCCCCAGCGTTCCACCTGTTGAATCAAAGCTCTGCCCAGGCCCTGCCGGCGATGGGCGGGATCCACCCAGAGCAGAAAGATGTAGGCTACCCGCCGATGGGTGGCTTGATCTGTGGAGATGCCGGCCCAAACACAGCCCACCGGCTCTGCAGTTTCTTCTTTCAAGATCCACCAGCAGGGGGTGCGGGGTGGGTCGAAGAGGCGATCCAGCGTCTCTTCCAGGTGATCCCAGTTGCTTTGCTCTGGAAAAGATTCCTGCAACGTGGCCTGCAATCCTCGTCTCACCCAGGGCCGATCCCAGGCTGAACCGATACGCCAACGATAACCCACAGGCAGAGGGATCCCTTGTTCAGCCATCCTCAGGCATTTGCAGAAAGGGCCACAGGCGTCGCTTCTTCTAGAGGGGCAGGCTGGGCCATATCCTCCGGCAGAAACGAGCGAATGCTCACCACCACCAGGGTAAACAGAAACACCAGCAGGATGAGGGCAGGAAAGATATATTGCCGCAAGATGTTCATATTTCTACATAACCTTGGTCTCTACAGCATAGCGTGCAG
>NZ_JANSIB010000097.1:10170-11705 GCF_047461895.1 Synechococcus sp. R55.8
ACTGACCCTGGGGGATCCCATGCGTTAATAAGGTGAGAAAGTGTAGCCTACGATTCCAAAGTGAGGTTGGCTGTGCATTAAGGTCGAGCGTAGTTGTGGGTCATCCGCCCCACCTGATCCCACTGCTGCGCGACGCGAGCGGAGAATCCATGAGCACTCCCAATCGCCCCTTGAAGACCCTTGGGATCCCTCCCAATGCCTGGGCTGTGAATGCCGAAATGGCCGACCTCACCCGTCCGCCCTTGGATCCCCGGCCCATCCTGCTGCCCACCTCCAGCAAAACCCTGCGCTTGGATCTGGCCAAAGCGGCGCTGCTGGTGATCGACATGCAAAACGACTTTTGTCATCCCGACGGTTGGCTGGCCAGCATCGGCGTCGATGTTACACCTGCACGGGCTCCCATCGGCCCTCTAAAAGCCCTGCTGCCCCGCCTGCGACAAGCTCAAGTGCCGATTGTGTGGGTGAACTGGGGCAATCGCCCTGACTTGCTCAACATCAGCGCCGGCTTGCGACATGTGTACAACCCCACCGGAGAGGGAGTAGGGCTGGGGGATCCCTTGCCTAAGAACGGGTCTTTGGTCCTCACGCGGGGCAGTTGGGGCGCTGCTGTGGTGGAGGAACTGGAGGTCAAGCCCGAGGATATCTGGGTGGATAAGTTCCGCATGAGCGGCTTTTGGGATACCCCTCTCGATAGCATTCTCAGAAACCTGGGGCGCACCACCCTCTTTTTTGCCGGCGTGAACATCGACCAGTGCGTCATGACCACGCTGCAAGATGCCAATTTCCTCGGCTACGACTGCATTTTGCTGGAAGACTGCGCCGCCACCACCTCTCCTGAATACTGTTTGCTAGCTACCCTCTACAACGTCAAGCAGTGCTTTGGCTTTGTCGCCTCCTCCTCAGATTTGCTCGCGGCTCTCCCCTGTTAGCACTTGCCCACTATTCACCCCTCATCTCTTGAGCGGAGGATCCGGATGCAAACGCTTTCCCGCTGCGTGATTCCAATTGTTAAAACCCCTGCCGATTATCAGGCTTTTCGCATCAGCCCCCACGATACCAATCGCCTGGCCATCGTGTTCGATCCTTCTCATGCTCAGATTTCTCTAACCTTTTGTGTGGAGATCTTCGATGAGGGAGGCAAAACCCCTCCAAATCGCCATCAAATGGCTGTGGAAATGTTTTTTGTTCTCAAGGGGGAAGGCCTGGCCATTTGCGATGGAAAAGCGGCCCCCATCAAAACTGGAGATAGCATTCTGGTACCGCCGACCGGTGTACATGAAATCCACAATACCGGCCCAGGCCGCCTCTACGCCCTCTGCTTCATGGTGCCCAACGAAGATTTTGCCGAGCTCATCCGCTCCGGCACTCCTGCGGACTTGGATGAGGAGGATTTGCAGGTGCTGTCGGGGGGCTGGAGAAGGGCATTTGCTGAGGCTTAGGCCTCAATGGCTCTGGGAGCTGTAGAGGTTGGAAGTCAGGGGTACTGATACATTCACGCTGAACTCTCCTGAACATGGTTCAGGAAAGAAGCGATC
>NZ_JANSIB010000098.1:0-8331 GCF_047461895.1 Synechococcus sp. R55.8
ACGGCGAATGGACGACATTCATGTAGAACCCGTTCTGCTCCCACAGCGGTCGGCTCTGAACGCCCGACGGCACTGCATCCATCACCATCACATGGCTGGCGGGTGCGCTCAGTTGCGCCAGGCTCTTGCTGGGTGGGTACACCTGCGGCGGGAAGGAACACCCCGCCGAGAAGCCCATCGGCGAGGGATACGCCGCGCCGTAGCCAATCCGACCCTCGCACGACAGACGCCTGCCTGTTGGCGAGTCGGGGTTCGCAATTGGCTTTGCGCTTGGACAACGCGAGTAGAGGTTATCCTTCGAGTAGGGCTGCAGCCAATACAGGTAGCCGATGGAGGTGCAACTCGTGTAGCCGCCGCCGCAAAAGCCCGGCGGGGGAATCAACTGGTTCTCGGCGAGCGGGTACACCTCGTCGTAGTCCTGCACATACATCATCGCTGCTGTGCCGACCTGGCGGAGGTTGCTGAGACACATCGTCTGGCGCGCCTTCTCCCGTGCTTGGGCAAACACAGGGAACAAAATCGCCGCTAAGATGGCTATGATGGCGATCACCACCAGCAATTCAATGAGTGTGAACCCGTACTGTCGCTTCGTCGCTTGCATGTAGGTATTATACCTCAAGGGAGTGGGGTTTAGTGGGGGAGCTTATGCGCCTTTTCACGAATCATTTCCCGTCCCTAATCGTCTAACCCTACAGGAGGAATCGATGATGCGCCCAATTCTGATGCTGTGCGGTGTAGTGGCGGCGGCGGTGCTAAGCGGGTGTGGCGGCGACGCCAGCCCAAAACCGCCCCAGGAGGCAACGAAACCCGTGCAAATCACTGACGAAGCCCGCGCGGCGAACACGCAGTTCGCCCTGACGATGCTACAGCAGCTGGACGACCCCAACGCAGACGACAACCTGTGCTTCTCGCCGCTATCGCTATCGCTTGCGCTGAGCATGACGCTGAACGGCGCGGAAGGCGAGACCTACGACGCCATCGCTAAAACGCTGGGCTATACCGAGCAGAAACTGGACGCCGTCAACGCCCAAGCGCGCGCCCTGAGCCGCCTGCTGAAACCCACCGATGAGAGTATCACCACCCATATGGCGAATGGGCTGTGGGTGCAGCAGGGCTTCCCGCTGAAGCCCGACTTCCTGCGCGCGCTGTTGAACCACTATGAGACGCGCACGGAAACGGTGGACTTCAGGAACGCTGAGGCTGCCGCCAACGCCATCAACACTTGGGTCAAGGAGCAGACGCAGGGACTCATCGAAAAACTGTTCCAAGCGGGCGACTTCGACGCACAGACGCGCCTTGCGCTGGTGAACACGCTTTACTTCGAGGGGGCGTGGCAGCACCCGTTCCCGAAGGACGCCACTCAAGACGCGCCGTTTTATCTGGAGCGCGGCGAGACGCGGCAGGTTCCGATGATGCGCCTGTCGGAGCGACTGCCGTACTACAAGGGCGAGGGCTTCGAGGCGGTCGCGCTGCCGTATGGCGAGGGCGACTACCGTTTTTACCTGTTCCTGCCCGACAAGGGGCGCACGGTCGCTGACCTGCGCAAGCAACTGACTCCCGAAAACTGGGGCAAGTGGCTGGGGGCGTTCCGTGTGGTGCAGGGCAGTCTGCAGATGCCGCGCTTTAAGATCGAGGCAAAGTACGACCTGAAGCCCCCGCTAAGTGCGCTGGGGATGGGCGTCGCATTTGATCCTGACCGCGCCGACTTCAGCCGCATCGCCGATGTGTCGCCTGAGCGGCTGTTCATCCAGAAGGCGATACAGAAGGCGGTGGTGGAGGTGGACGAGGAGGGCACGAAAGCCGCGGCTGCGACGGGCATAACGGTCGGCGTGACCTCTGTGCCTGTAGACCAGTTCAGCCTTGTGGCGGATCGCCCGTTCCTGTTCGCGATTGTGCATCAGCCGACGGGCACGGTGCTGTTTTTGGGCGTTGTGCGCCAGCCTGGAGCGTAGGGGCGACGCCCTTTTTGAGCCGACGCCCCGCGAATTGGGGGAAATTCGGGGGGAATTTGCCCCGATTCGGGCTTAAACCCTTGACAACGCTGTCACGGGCATGGTACTATATAGCCCGCCTCAAGGCAAGGGTCTTTGGGGCAGAAGTGATACCTTGAGATCCCAGAAACTGCGTGCGTAGGGGCTATGCCCTTGACAAACGCGCCTGGGATGTGGTATAATCCGACTCGCCGACACAATGCCGTAAGGCGTGTTGGCGTGTGCGCTTGCTGCAAGGGCGGCAAGCGGTGATTGAACCTTGAAAACCGGGCAGGTAAGAACGCTTTGCGAGGTCAGTCAACTTGGAAAACGAGCCTGCGTAAGCAGGGATCGCGTTTTCTGACGGAGAGTTTGATCCTGGCTCAGGGCGAACGCTGGCGGCGTGCCTTAGACATGCAAGTCGAGCGGTAGGCGTCCTTCGGGGCGCCGAGAGCGGCGAACGGCGGAGTAACACGTGGGTAACCTGCCCCGAAGACTGGGACAACCCGGGGAAACTCGGGCTAATACCGGATGTGGATGCGCAGGCTTCGGCTTGGGCATCTAAACGGGTTTCCGCTTCGGGATGGGCCCGCGGCCTATCAGGTTGTTGGTGAGGTAACGGCTCACCAAGCCGACGACGGGTAGCCGGTCTGAGAGGATGATCGGCCCGAGGGGCACTGAGACACGGGCCCCACTCCTACGGGAGGCAGCAGTCGGGAATTTTGGGCAATGGGCGCAAGCCTGACCCAGCGACGCCGCGTGGAGGACGAAGCCCTTCGGGGTGTAAACTCCTTTTAGTGGGGACGAACGCAGACGGTACCCACAGAAAAAGCCCCGGCTAACTACGTGCCAGCAGCCGCGGTAATACGTAGGGGGCGAGCGTTGCCCGAATTTACTGGGCGTAAAGCGCACGTAGGCGGCTTCGTAAGTCTGGTGTGAAATCTCACGGCTCAACCGGGAGGCTGCACCAGATACTGCGAAGCTCGAGGACGGGAGAGGAGATTGGAATTCCCGGTGTAGCGGTGAAATGCATTGATATCGGGAGGAACACCAGTGGCGAAGGCGGATCTCTGGCCCGTTGCTGACGCTGAGGTGCGAAAGCTGGGGGAGCGAAAGGGATTAGATACCCCTGTAGTCCCAGCCCTAAACGATGGGCGCTAGGTGTTGGGGGATTAACCCTCGGCGCCGTAGCTAACGCATTAAGCGCCCCGCCTGGGGAGTACGGCCGCAAGGTTGAAACTCAAAGGAATTGACGGGGGCCCGCACAAGCGGTGGAGCATGTGGATTAATTCGATACAAACCGAAGAACCTTACCTGGGCTTGACATCCACGAGCAACGCTCTGGAAACAGAGCGCCTCGGTGGGGAAACTCACCGACCCGTGGACACCGGTTGCATGGCTGTCGTCAGCTCGTGCCGTGAGGTGTTGGGTTAAGTCCCGCAACGAGCGCAACCCTTGTCCTCTGTTGCCAGCGGGTCATGCCGGGCACTCTGAGGAGACTGCCGTGGTCAACACGGAGGAAGGTGGGGACGACGTCAAGTCAGCATGGCGGTTACGTCCAGGGCGTCACACATGCTACAATGGGTGGTACAAAGGGCAGCCAACGCGCGAGCGGGAGCGAATCCCAAAAAACCACCCTCAGTTGGGATCGCAGTCTGCAACTCGACTGCGTGAACGCGGAATCGCTAGTAACGGCGGGTCAGCCATACCGCCGTGAATACGTTCCCGGGCCTTGTACACACCGCCCGTCAAGTCACCCGAGTCGGTTGCACCCGAAGTCGGTCGCCTAACCCGCACGGGAGGGAGCCGCCGAAGGTGTGGCTGGTAAGGGGGACTAAGTCGTAACAAGGTAGCCGTACCGGAAGGTGCGGCTGGATCACCTCCTTTAACGGAAGCAACTCTCTATGGCACGCAAAGCACTACCTGCTCGGTTTTGAGGGAGCCACATACGGGCGCGTAGCTCAGTCGGTTAGAGCGCACCCCTGATAAGGGTGAGGTCATTGGTTCGAATCCAATCGCGCCCACCAGTGGGGGCGTAGCTCAGCGGGAGAGCACCTGCTTTGCACGCAGGGGGTCACCGGTTCAAATCCGGTCGCCTCCACCAAACCTAACCCTCAGCGCCTCACGGGGCGCTCAGGGTTGGGCTGATGAGGCGCCCACAGCACGGGCAACGGACCCAACGATTTCCACTTTGACAACTGGACTGGAGTCATCGAGAAGCGCGCCAAAGTAGGCAAGCTACTAAGGGCGCACGGCGGATGCCTAGGAGCAAGGAGCCGATGAAGGGCGTGGTAAGCTGCGATAAGCTGCGAGGAGCCGCAAACAGGCGTTGATCCGCAGATCCCCGAATGGGAGAACCCGGCCACCGAATGGGTGGTCACCCACCGCTGAACCCATAGGCGGTGTGGAGGGAACCTGGGGAACTGAAACATCTCAGTACCCAGAGGAAGAGAAATCGAACGAGATTCCCTCAGTAGCGGCGAGCGAACGGGGAAGAGCCTAAACCAATCGGGCATGCCCGATTGGGGTCGTGGGACCGACACCAGAGAGCGATTCCGCTTAGCAGAAGTGTCTGGAAAGGCACGCCACAGCGGGTGACAGCCCCGTATGCGAAAAGTGGAACGCCTCGTCGGTATCCCGAGTAGCACGGGATAAGTGGAACCCTGTGCGAATCTGCCCGGACCACCGGGTAAGGCTAAATACTCCTTGCTACCGATAGCGCAACCAGTACCGTGAGGGAACGGTGAAAAGCACCCCGGAAGGGGAGTGAAAGAGAACCTGAAACCGTGCGCTTACAAACAGTCGGAGGACTATACCCCTCTGGGGGACAGTCTGACGGCGTGCCTTTTGCAGAATGAGCCGGCGAGTTACGCTCAGCGGCAAGGTTAAGCGTCTCAGACGCGGAGCCGTAGCGAAAGCGAGTCCTTACAGGGCGACTCAGTCGCTGGGCGTAGACCCGAAACCGCGCGATCTACCCCTGGTCAGGCTGAAGCCGTGGTAACACACGGTGGAGGGCCGAACTGGTGACCGTTGAAAAGGTCTCGGAGGAACTGGGGGTAGTGTGGTGAAATGCCAATCGAGCGCGGAGATAGCTGGTTCTCCCCGAAATGCATTGAGGTGCAGCCTCACGCGCTATGCTATGCAGGTAGAGCCACTGGATGGGCTAGGGGCCCTACCAGGTTACCGAACCCAACCAAACTCCGAATGGCATAGCAGGAAGCGTGGGAGTGAGACAGCGACGGATGAGCGCCGTTGTCAAAAGGGCAATAGCCCAGATCGCCCGCTAAGGTCCCTAAACACAGGCTAAGTGTGAAAGGATGTAGGGTCGCGTAAACAACCAGGAGGTTGGCTTAGAAGCAGCCATCCTTTAAACAGTGCGTAACAGCTGACTGGTCGAATGTGACCCTGCGCCGACAATGTAAGGGGGCTCAAGCCTGTTACCGAAGCGGCGGGTTCCCGCAAGGGAGCGGTAGGGGAGCGTTCTGCTCGCAGTGAAGGTGGAGCGGAAGCACCACTGGAGCGTGCAGAAGTGAGAATGCCGGCACGAGTAGCGAGAAGACGGGTGAGAATCCCGTCCGCCGAAAGCCTAAGGGTTCTTCAGGCAGGTTCGTCCGCTGAAGGTTAGGCGGTCCTAAGTCGAGGGCGAAACGCCGTAGGCGAAGGGCAGTGGGTCAACATTCCCACCCCAGGTGGTGGAGCCAAGCGGTGACGCTTCAGAATCGGTCGGGCGCAGAGTTGGAAGGCTGCGCTCGCCCCAGCGGCAACTCTGGGGCGACGAAGGGATCCCGCGCGGTGAACGAAGCGACCGTGACTGGAGCCGAGAAAACCCGTGTAGCGTTGAAACCACCTGACCGTACCGCAAACCGACACAGGTAGGCGAGGCGAGGAGCCTCAGGCGCGCGAGAGAAGTCCCGCTAAGGAACTCGGCAAATTGACCCCGTAACTTCGGGAGAAGGGGTGCCTCGAAAGAGGTCGCAGCAAAGCGGGCCCGGCGACTGTTTACCAAAAACACAGCTCTCTGCGAAGGGGAAACCCGATGTATAGGGGGCGACGCTTGGCCAATGCCCGTAGGTTAAGGGGAGGGGTCAGCCGCAAGGTGCAGCCCTGAACTGAAGCCCGGGTGAATGCCGGCCGTAACTCTAACGGTTCGTCACAGGGCCGTTGTAAAATCTGGCTATATGCTGGAACAGCTCGTGGATCCCACACTACCGAGGAGGTGACAAAGTGATGGGTGGAGCCAATCAGCAGGAAAGACTTGAAGTCACCGAAGAGGCGAAATGGTTCCTCGCAGGGTTCATCGAAGGCGAAGGCTCGCTGCTGGTGAGCATCAAACACCACGAGACCAGCCGCTACGGATACTATGTTGACCCAGAGTTCCATCTGGTGCAACACCGCAGCGGACTACCCCTGCTCAAACTCGCCCAGCAAGTCTTCGGCACAGGACGCATCTTCCCCAAATCGGGAAGCCCCAACTGCTATGTCTACGCCATCCACTGTCGGCGTAGCCTCTGGGAGAAGGTCGTACCCTACTTCGAGAAGTATGTGGTACCCTTTTCCTGCAAACGCGAGACCTTCTACAGGTTCCGCGAAATCCTGGAGCTGATGAACCAAGGGGAACACCGCCGCCCTGAGGGGCTGGCGCGCATCGTCGAGAAGGCGTATGCGATGAACCCAGCCGCTAAGGGAAAGCAACGGCTCCGACCGCTGCAAGAGGTGATTTCAAGAATCCTCAGAGACCATACGCCAGACGCTCCGCAACACCCTGCGGAGTGATGATATGGTCCAGTCCCTATGGCGACATAGGGGGCAACTGCCTATGGTAGCGAAATTCCTTGTCGCGTAAATTGCGACCCGCACGAAAAGCGTAACGACTGGGCCACTGTCTCAGCGGGACTCTCGGTGAAACTGTAGCACCCGTGAAGATGCGGGTTACCTGCGGTAGGACGGAAAGACCCTATGGAGCTTTACTACAGCTTGAGATTGCATTTCGGTATGTCATGTAGAGCGTAGGTGGGAGCTTCGGCGCCAATGGAACACCACCCTTGACCTACTGGAATGCTAACCTGCGCCGTAATCCGGCGTGGAGACAGTCTTAGGCGGGTAGTTTGACTGGGGCGGTCGCCTCCTAAATGGTAACGGAGGCGTCCAAAGGTCCGCTCAGCGCGGTCGGAAATCGCGCGTCGAGTGCAAGGGCATAAGCGGGCTTGACTGTGAGACCAACGGGTCGAGCAGATGCGAAAGCAGGGCCTAGTGACCCTCTGGCTGTGCGTGGGCACGCCAGGGTTCAACGGATAAAAGCTACCCTAGGGATAACAGGCTGATCCTGCCCGAGCGTCCACAGCGACGGCGGGGTTTGGCACCTCGATGTCGGCTCAATTTGGGCCCCTGAAGAGGCAACTCTTCAGGTAAAATCCGGCTGATAACGGGGAAGCCCTAACGCAATCCTCCCCCGATTGGCGAGGGTAATCCCGTGGGAAGTCGAGGAGTTGAAGATGCTGTCAGAGCCAGAGCATTCTGTGTTGGTCGGCTCTCTTCTCGGAGATGCCTGCCTTTCCAAGAATGGCAGGCGTTATCGGGTGCGCTTCGACCATAGCGCTTCTGCGACAGAATACGCGCTGTGGAAGTATACACTGCTACAGCGCATTTGTTGCAGACCGCGCACTGTGGCTGTGTTCGATAAGCGCACATGTAGACACTACTACCACATCCGATACGACACGAAAAGCCTTCCAGAGTTGGAGTGGTATTCGGATACCTTCTACCCGAACGGCTGGAAGGTGGTTCCATTAAGTGTGGAGCTGCTCCTAACGGAACTGGCTTTGGCAGTGTGGTACATGGATGACGGACATCGCCGCACAGACTGCAACGCGTTGCGGTTGAACACGCATGGTTTTCCGCGCTCTGATGTGGAGCGGTTAGCGAACGCCCTACATAGTCGTTATGGCGTTCATGCTAAGCTCCATCAGGCAGGAAAAAGTCAGTGGGTTCTCTATATACCTTCGCGAAGCGCAGTCTTGTTTTGCGAAATTATCCGTCCCTATGTACCCCCATGTATGGGATACAAACTCCTTCGACCCCGTAACGACTGAAGGCTTCATGCCTGAGATGGGCGTCCTGCCCTAAGCAAGGGCAAATCTATGGCGTCTATCACACGCCGGACCCTTGACAAGCGATGGTCAAGGTGATGCTATAGTCTATGCCACTGGAAACAGTGGAGAACCATGCGTCGCATCCTGGGGCTGAATAGGGTCCCAAGGGTTGGGGGGTTCACCCATTAAAGCGGCACGCGAGCTGGGTTCAGAACGTCGTGAGACAGTACCTACCGTGCTGTCTATAAATCTGGCTATATGCTGGGAAGCCT
>NZ_JANSIB010000098.1:8431-11658 GCF_047461895.1 Synechococcus sp. R55.8
CGTGAGACAGTACCTACCGTGCTGTCTATAAATCTGGCTATATGCTGGGAAGCCTGGTGAGTATCCTGCGCTACGCATGCTACACTTAACGCATGCGTGACAATGCGTCAGGTGCAGGCAATCAGCAGGGAAGGCCAGATGAGCCTATCGGCTACTATATTGCAGGTTTCGTCACTTGGATATAGTCAGCTCATCTGGAACCCTCAGAGACTGTACGCCAGACGCCTTCTTGTAGCCAGAAGGCGAAGATACAGTCCGAACTGCATGGCGACATGCAGAGGTAAGCCGAAAGGCTTGCCCGCCTCGTGAGCTAATCACGGGGTCAGTAGGCGCACCCTCTGTGCGCTGAAAGTAACAGATTGTCGGTCCCTATCCACCGCAGGCGTAGGAGACTTGAGGGGAGCTGGCCCTAGTACGAGAGGACCGGGCTGGACTGACCTCTGGTGTACCAGTTGTCCCGCCAGGGGCAGACGCTGGGTAGCCATGTCGGGACGGGATAAGCGCTGAAAGCATCTAAGCGCCAAGCCCACCCCAAGATAAGGTCTCCCATCCGGGCAACGGAGTAAGGTCCCCGGTAGATGACCGGGTTGATAGGCGGCAGGTGTAAGCGCAGTAATGCGTTGAGCTGAGCCGTACTAATTGACCGAGGGCTTGCCTATTGACGCACTTCCGACGACTCCAGTTCCAGTTGTCAAAACCTCTCCTGAGAGGGAGCCGACCCTCTCATGAGCGGCGGATTACGCGCTTTCAATCTGGGTGTCCATAGCGGAGGGGAAACACCCGTTCCCATCCCGAACACGGCAGTTAAGCCCTCCAGCGCCGAAGATACTGCTCTGGTAACGGAGTGGGAAAATAGGTCGATGCCCAGATTGAAATCACCTCCACGGCTCCAGAACCCTCTGGAGCCGTTTTTGCCTTTAAGGTACACTATACCGCACGCCCATGAGCCGTCTGAGCCTGACCGATTGGTATCGCTATCTCGAAAGCCAGTTTGCAGACGACGAGCCCGAGCCGTCGTCGGAGTCGCCGACGGAGGTGCCTGCGCAGTCGCCCCCGGCACCACCACAGCCGCCTGCGGAGCTGCCCCAACCTGCCCTGCGCGTGGGCGAACCGCTACCAAACTCCGAACCAACGGCTGCCCCGCCGATAGCGACGGAGATGCGCAGAGACGCGCTGGTCTCGATTCGTGTGCCCGATTTCGCCGAGTTTGTGCCGCTAATTGAGCAGGAACTGGGCAGGAAACCGTCCGCTGCGCCCTCTCCCAGTGCCGCGCCTGTCCCTACAGCGCCACAGTCAGAGTCTGCCCCTGCGCCGACCGAGCCGCCCTCGGACGGACCGCGCCTGCGCAAGCGCAAGCGACGCGGCAAGAAACCATCGCCCGAAGCGGTTGTGCCGCCCGAAGCCGATGAACTCTGGGCGAAACTGCCCCAGTACCTGCGCTACCTGGCGGAGTGGACGGACGACGGCGTCACGCGCAAATACTATCCCGTGCGCGGGCGCGACGAGAGCCGCGAGGAACTCATCGCGCGGCTGACCGACCCCGTGCTGACGCTGGAAGAGACGGCGCGCCTGCTGGGCGTGTGCCCTGCGACCGTGCGCCGCTACACCGATCGCGGCTGGCTGCGCTGCTTCCGCACAGAGGGCAACCAACGCCGATTCCGCCTGTCGGACATCGTGGCGTTCCTGGAAGAGCAAGCCCTGCGCCAGCCGCGCGGGAACCGCAACGCCCATCGCGAATCGGAAGCGCCGTGAAAGTCGCCATCTTCTCAGAGAGCTATCTACCGTACCTGAATGGGGTCAGCGTCTCGATTCGAATCCTGCACGAGGAGCTGACCCGCCGCGGGCACGAGGTCTGGATTTACGCGCCGCACTACCGCGGCTATCAAGACCCCTACCCCACCGTGCGTCGCCTGCCGTCGGTCTACACGCCGTTCGAGCCCGACTACCCGATTGCGCTGCCGTTTGCGCCCGCGCTGTGGCGCGAGTTCCGCACGCTGGGGATTGATGTTGTGCATACGCATACCCCGTTTTTCACGGGGATTGTGGGCGCGCGGTGGGCAAGGCGGCTGCGTATCCCGCTGGTCAGCACCTACCACACGCTGTACGAGGAGTACCTGCACTATGTGCCGCGCGTTGTGCCGCGCGCGCCTGTGCGTCGCCTGCTGCGCTGGCATCTGCGCCGCTACTACGAGGGCGCGAACGCTGTGATGACCCCATCGGACATCGGCGCGGAGGTGCTGCGCAAGTATGGCGTGCGCAAGCCGATTACGCCGATACGCAACCCTGTGCTGCCGTTCCCTGAAGTCAGCAAGGCGGAGGCGCGGGCGCGGCTGGGCATTCCAGAGGATGTGTGGATGCTCCTGTATGTTGGGCGGATGGCGCCCGAAAAGAATGTCTCCGTGCTGCTGGAGGCGATGCCGCACATCGTGCGCGGCTGCCCCAACGCGCGACTGTGGCTGGTGGGGCCGGGTCCCGCGCTGGAGTCGCTCCGCGCCGAAGCCGAAGCGCGTCAACTCACCGCGTGGGTGCAGTTCACGGGTGCTGTGCCGCGCGACGAGGTGTCGCTGTACCTGCTGGCGGCAGACTTGTTCGTGTTCCCGTCGGTGACCGAGTCGCAGGGGCTGGTGCTGGACGAGGCGCAGGCGGCGGGCTTGCCCTGCATCGTCGCTAACGGCGGCGGCGCGCCCGAAGCGGTGGACTACGGGCAGACAGGGCTGGTCGTCAAGCCGACGCCCGAAGCGTTCGTGGAAGCCGTGCTGTACCTCACGCGCCACGAGGCGGAACGCGAGGCGTTGCGCCAACGCGCGATCCGCAAACGCGAGACGCTCTCCGTGCCTGCGGTGGTGGATCGCATCCTGCAGATCTACGAATCGGCGCGGCAGACGGTCGGGTCGCCCGCAGCGGTCTCCATAAGCAAGTAGCCGTCGCGGACGGGCGCGCGCCACTCCGCCCACGCCTTGTATGCCGTGTAGGGCAGACGCGGCAGGTAGTAGCCCAGCAGCCCCAACGCTCCGCGCCACGCCGACGGGCGCACCGCATGCGGCGCCACTGGCTCCCAGCGTCCCGTGCGGTAGGCGTGATTCAGGCGGGCGTAGAGGTGGAGGAGAGCTTGTTGGGGTATGTCTGTTTTTTTGACCCTCACCCCCACCCCCACGCCCAACGCGGGGGACGGGGGCGTCGCTGGCAGCCCGTTGGAGGTCTGAATCGCAGCGAGATCGTTGGGGGGG